>NZ_CAJNBO010000049.1:0-36977 GCF_905221015.1 Paraburkholderia nemoris
AAACTATGTCCAGATATCCACAGATCAAGCTCGCCAAGGCCACGTCGCCGCTGCACCCACCACGTGCCCCGGTAAAATCTCCGCATAGTTGCGACCTGCGCATAGGGGTCGAGAAGACTCATTCGCAAGTTGCGAAAGCTGACGTTCGCCGACACCTGGTCGCGAACGTCGGCAACGCGATCTGGAGCGGCCGCATGCTCCTGATCGGTCAACGTCGGCTTTGGCCGAACTCCGGTCTCCCAATGCGCTTCGACGAGTGGCTGTTGCGCCCAGAAAGCCGACCTGGACGTCGCGCCGCGTCGACGACCCGCAAAGGCTCGTTCAGCGTCATTTATTCTGTTCGATCCGCAATTGTCATAAGAGCCGATGTTGGCCAGCTTGATGATATTGGTGTCGGGCAGGAGGGTGAGGCGACCGAGATTCGTGTTCGAATTCTGCCGGAGTTCGGGTTCTTAATCATGCAATTTCACCCGATGGACTCCGCGGCCTGAAACCGCGCTTTCGGCAAGTTGGTTTCGAATCCGCGCTGCGGACGTACTGGTTCGATGATGTACGGGCGATCGATATCCGTGGACGACGAGCTGCGCAGGAGAAGTGACGATGATATGACGACTTCGCGGAAATCGACCTGACGAAATTCCGGGGCTGAGCATTGTTTCCGCACGTACCGCCTCCAATGCGTCACGCAACTGCTCGAATCCCACGCCATCAATCGCGATGATCATGCCTGGCTTCAGGCACATCTGGCCAACGCCCGCCGTCATGCGTTTGACGAAGTGCGCAGCAATGTCTGACGCGCGGGTCTGCAGTGCGCCTGGTAGAAGGAAGTTGGGATTCACACTTGTCATTTCCGCGAAGACGGGAATCGGCACCGGACGCGGCGCATCACGGCTGACTCGCCGTGCCGACCAGTTCTGATGTGCCGAGGTGTGAGCCGTGTGCCTTGACGACGACGGGGCAGCCCTCCGCGAGCGCCGAGGCAGTGTCGCCGCCCGCGACCGAATATAGGATCGGAAAATTGCTGGAACCGAATACGGCGACGGGGCCGAGCGGTATCTTCTGCATGCGCAGATCGGCTTTAAGCACTGGCCGACGCGCGGGATCAGAGGAGTCGATCGTCGCGTGACGCCAGCGGCCGTGGCGTACCACGTCGGCGAACATTTGGTCGCCTCAGCTGATCGCGAGCGTGAATACATGCCGTCAAAGTTCTGCCGACGTCGAAACGGGTCTGTGAACATAAGGCCGTGCCGACGCCAGGGCGGCGCGCACGCGCATTTCACTTGCGACATCGACCGATCTGGCGGGAAGGGTTTCTAGCGCATCGACTGCTTGCGCGGCGCGCGTGCAGCACTCTTCGATCATGCCGCAATCGAGCAACGCGCCGACCAGATTCGACGCGAGTTCGACGCCAAGAAGCGGATCGCCATCGGGGGAGAACGCCCAATCGAAAGCGCTCCGCGCGTCGTCGAGCGTCTGTCGAAGATCCGGCGAATTGTCTGCGCCACGCGGAATCGTCTCGTTCGAGCGGGCCTGGAAACAACTGGAGAGATAGCGGGCACTACGCGAAGTGATTTCTTGCTTTTCGCCTTCTGCCTGTAGCTTCTCCAGCGCATACGCACGGGTCGATTCGGACAAGCGATATTTCGCAACGGGACCATCGAACTCGACATTGACGAGCGATTTGGCCGCGAGTTCACTGATACCGCAGATCACGCTTCCTATCGTCAATTCCGCGTCGCACACGACCGCGCACATCGCCTCGAAAGTGAAATGGCCGCCGAATACCGCGAGACGGCGGAATAGCGACTGGGTGCTTGCGTCGAGTAGCGCGAAGCTCCAGTCGAACGTTTCGCGTAAGGTTTGATGGCGCGGTAGTGCGGTCCGATAACCGCCCGCCAGAATCGCCATCCGGTCATCCAGCCGCCGATACACGCCTTCCAGGCCAAGCGAGACGATGCGGGCTGCTGCTAATTCGATGGCCAGTGGAATGCCGTCCAGGCGGCGGCAGATCTCGCCGACGAGCTGAATATCCAGGCCTTCCGCCTCCCCTTGTCCCTGCAACGAATTGGCCCGCATCAGAAACAGATTCACCGCCGAACGCTGCAAAATCTCGGCGTCGGTGGAATGGGGCGGTGGAACGTCCAGCGGATCGACCCGAAACACCGTCTCGGGCACGATACGAAGCGGTTCTCTGCTCGTGACGAGCACACGCAGTAAAGCGTTCGCTGCAATCAGTGACTCCACGGTCTCCGCCACATAGCGGATAACATGCTCCGCGTTATCCAGCAGAAGGAGCCTGCGGGTTTTGCCCAGCGCTGTCGCGACCTGGTCAATATCGGGCTGCTGACCAGACATGGGCAGTCCGCACCCTTCGACGATTGCGGCGAGCACGGCCTCGTGTGTGTTTAACGTGGCCAACTCGACTAAGCACACAGGTTCGGGAAAGTCAGGCGCTGCATGGCGTGCCGCTTCGATCGCGAGACTGGTTTTGCCTATGCCGCCGGCGCCGACCAGCGTCAACACATGGGTTTGGTCCAGCATCGCGCGGATCTCGCTGACCGCTCTATCGCGCCCCACGAAGTCGGCTTTGGGCGACGGCAGACGGCGCCCGCGGGACGTATGTAAGTCGGCTTCTTCTCGTGGAGATTTTTTTGGCGCTTGTAGAAGCTTATACCCGCGGCCGGGGACGGTGAGGATCAGACCCCGGTCCGGGCCGAGTATTTTTCGCAGCGCAGAAAGATGGACATGGATGTTGTTCTCTTCAACGATGGTCTCCGGCCAGACTGCATTCATCAACTCGTCTTTCGTGACGAGACGCCCAGCGGCTGATGTGACCACGGCGAGAATGTCGAAAGCGCGGGACCCGAGGCGCACGACTTCGCCGTCTTGCCACAAAGTGCGCAGATCGATTTGAAAGCGGCCGAGTTCGATCATGTCAGTTTCAGGTGCAGGAACAATGAGCGTGATAGGGAAATGAAGTGAGGTGCGGACGGAGGACAGGTATGAACATTCGCATGGGCACGCACCTCGCCGCGAGTCTTTGCCTAATTGCCCTCCTGCGGCTATGTTGAACTATTCGCCGATACAGAACGACGGGACACGCCGCCGCACGCCCGAACGGTCATCATCGACCTGATCGAAAGGTACCGTGGCTTAAAGGGCGCGTCTTGTCTGTTAGTGCGATGCTTTGTTTGAAAGTCTATCGGTACGCACCAGGGTCGCTGATCGATCTATCGTGCCAACGTTTGATCGAAGCGAAGTGCGCATTACTCAGCGGCGTACCTGCCGACGCCACGATCCCGGCGGAGTGCCCACCATTTGCGAAAAGGTTCGAGTGAAATGGCTTTGATCGGAGAAGCCGCACGCGACGGCGATTTCCGACAGAGATGAGTCCGAGTGTTTGAGCAGGTCGCGCGCGCGATCGATACGACGCTCGAGCAGCCATTGATGCGGTGTGCGATCTGTGGTTTCACGAAACGCGCGGATGAAGTAGCTGCGTGACAGATTGCATGCGTTTGCGATTTCTTCGATCGAAACATTTTCCTGCGCCTTCGCGAGCAGCATGTCTTTGGCTCGAGCTTCATGCAATCCGGAAAGTCGCCGGTTCTTCTGATTCGATTGAGAGGGCGCGTTGCCATATCGATCGAGCAAATGCGTCCCGATTGTGACGCCCAGTTGCTCGACAAAGAGTGGGCTTGCCTCGCTCTGGCTATCGAGTGTGAGCGCCAATACCTGCGCGAGGTGGGCGAGGATAGGATCTTTGCGGCCGGCCACCGATGAAAGACCTGGTGTGTTCGTTCCGGATCGCTCGTAGCAAGTGTTCGTGATGAAAGCGCGTGAGAGTTCCACCAGAAGGAAATCGAACCCGCCCTGCAACTCGGCTCTATAGTCTTCTGCGAAGTCGCGAATATAGACCGAACCCGTGTCGAAGTCGTGCGCCGTCCACCTGTGCCCGGAAAAAATGCGCCGGCGATGGCCTGCCTTCAGTGACACACCGATAAGAAAGCCGCGATCGGAGCCGGGCATGTCGATCGCACTCGTCTTGTCGTCGCGCGTGCACTTGCGCAGGAACTTGAACTCACCCGTGTCGAGTTCGAGGTCTTTGTGTAGCTGACTCGACAGGCATCCTAGCGAGTCCTTCGGTCGTACTGCTGTGGCGGTGGAAGTTTGTGTATCTTTAAACATGATTCGTAACCTCGGCTCGTCGCGTTGCAGTCTTACTCCAGAGTAATTTAACCGAAAATCAAGGGATGTAAGATTTCTATAATTATGGCGTATTTGACTATAAAAGCACAAAATTTTGGTTAAATGTTTTCTAAAACGTACCGATATTAAGCGGTGTTATCCTCTGGATAATCGCTTGCCAGCAGTCGATCCGCAATCTGCGGTTTAAATTTTTCTCAACGAAAGCGTCGGAAATGCACCACCGTTTCTATTTTGGCCCCGGCATATGACGTGACTGGGAAACGGCAAAGGCGCGAGTGCTTTGAGGCGGAAATGGCGGGAATAGCCGATCGCTGTGCAAAGCAGTATCGGGGTCCGGTGTACACGTGACTGACGCAGGAGATCGTCCGAGGGCGTGAGTGCGACGGTACGAGGAAGGCGACTTGCAGTCCACCTTGCGTGGACATGTGTATCGGGAAGCAGGATCGCGTGGTTGCGGGCCTCGGCTGCGCTAATCAACCAAGGCCCCGCGCATCTGCGGGGAGTGCCGCGCTAAATGCTGCAATCGCAGCACGCTAATGCGTCTTAGCTCTGCAGGAACTCGAGCAGATCGGCATTGACCTTATCTGCTTCGGTTGTGCACATGCCATGAGGCGCACCCGCATAGACCTTCAAGGTGGCGTTCTTCACGATTTTCGCCGACATGCGGCCGGCCTGGTCGATCGGGACGATCTGGTCGTCGTCGCCGTGAAGGACCAGCGTCGGTACGTCGATCTTCTTCAGGTCAGCGGTGTAGTCGACCTCCGAGAACTGCTTGATACATTCGTACTGGCCTTGAACCGAGCCAAGCATGCCTTCGCGCCAGAACTCGTCGATCGTGCCCTGCGAGATTTTCGCGTTGGGTCGATTGAAGCCGAAGAACGGCACTGCGAGGTCCTTATAGAACTGCGAACGGTTGCTCGCGACACTTGCACGAATGCCGTCGAACACGGACATCGGCAGGCCGTTCGGGTTGCTTTCGGTCTTGACCATAATCGGCGGCACTGCGCCGATCAGCACGACCTTGGCAACACGCGAGGTGCCGTGGCGGCCAATGTAGTGTGCGATCTCGCCGCCGCCCGTCGAATGGCCGACGAGCATGGCGCCCTTCAGGTCGAGCGCGTTGATCACCGCAGCCAGATCGTCGGCGTAGGTGTCCATGTCGTTGCCGTGAGACGGCTGGTCGGAACGGCCATGGCCGCGGCGATCGTGGGCAATGACCCGGTAGCCTTTCTGCACCAGGAACAGCATCTGTGGATCCCACGCGTCGGCATCGAGCGGCCAGCCGTGCGAGAAGACGACCGGTTTGCCGCTGCCCCAATCCTTGAAGAAAATGCGCGTACCGTCTTTAGTCGTTACCGTGTTCATCGTATGACGCTCTCCATGCAGTGGGTTGGATGAATTGCCCGCGTGTGCAGTGCCGCTGGCGGACGCAGCGGCCATCGCGACGGTCGGTACGGCCATTGCAGCGATCGCCGCGCCGGCTGCGCCTGCGCCCGCCACAAGCATCTGCCGACGATTCGTCGATGGAATTCCCGATTGATTAGTCATTTTTTCTCCAGTCTTGTGATGTTGGTGGATGTGTCGTCGTGACTATGCGTGACGGGACATCACGGGTTTCAATCGTACGGATGCGGTAGTTTTTTTCGAACTTCAGAATCCTTAAATCTTATTAACTTGAAGCGCATGTGTGATCGCCGAGGAGGAGGGCGGCCAGTAAGCGTGCGGGCCAACGGATGCGCGGCCGGCCCTAGTGCGATCACTGTGACGGATAGCCGAGCCCGAATGATTGGGCAAGCCGCGGACCCTTCTGAAGCAGGGGCTCGACAGCGCTCCGCTATACGTCTATTTGCCGGCGCAAGCTGTCACCGCCCAAAGGCATGTCGCGCAGACGCTTTCCGGTTGCATCGAAGAGTGCGTTGCCGAGCGCGCCGGCGGTCGGTCCCATCGACGCTTCGGCAGCCCCGAGAAACGCCGCACCAGGACGATTGATGAGATGGACGTTCAAACTGCGCGGAACGGCGGAGAAGCGCAGGATCGGGTAGCTGCTCCAGTCGAAGCTTCTGATTCTCTCTTTATCGAACTTCAACTCTTCGTAAAGCGTCCAACTGGCCGATTGAATCACGCCACCCTCGATCTGGTTACGGATACCGTCGGGGTTGACGATCTGCCCGGCGTCCACCGCGACCTCGGCGCGTTCGAGAATCACCTGGCCCGTCTCGGGCACGACGGAAATCTCAACGGCCATGGCCACATAAGCCATCAGGTTCTTATATTTACCGAAGGCGAAACCGACACCGTGATTCGGATTGCGTGGTGCCCGCGGCCAGCCGAATTTTGCAGCGGCGAGCTGAATGACCTCGCGTGCGCGCGGGTCCTCCATATGCTTGAGGCGGAACGCGACCGGATCGGCGCCGGCAGCGGCGCTCAACTCATCCATGAACGTCTCGATCGTGAAGACGTTCATGTGCGCCCCGAGTGAGCGCATCGCCGACGTATGCAACGGCATGGTCGGCGAGAAGTTGTTCATCACATGCAGGTTCGGGAACGTATACAGCGGAATCGCGTTGCGGTCTCCGCCGCCCTCGGGCTGCACCATCGGCACGGACGGCGCTGATACGAACGGTTTCTCCAGCATGGTCGCCGGAACGAGTCGGCCCGCATTCACGATCCGCTCGTTGTGCGAGCTGCTCCACAACGCATAGTTCCAGCCCACGATGCTTCCGCTCGCGTCCAGCGAAGCACTCACTTCGGTAACCATGGCGGGCGTGAAGTGGTCCCACGTGTGTTCCTGTTCGCGCATCCATTGCACGCGAACCGGCTGGCCGGTCAGTTCGCGGGCGATCAACGCGGCATGCGCGGCCACGTCGTCCGCGCCGTTGTGGCCGTAGCATCCCGATCCTTCGACATGAATGCAGCGCACGTTCTCCTTGGGCAGCGACAACATTTCCGCCAGACCATCGCGCAGCGGATAGACGCCTTGCGAGTGAGTCCAGACGGTCATGTTGCCGTCCTTGAATTGCGCAATCGAGCAGGACGGGCCGATCGAACCGTGCAACATATAGCGCTTGGTGGAACTTGCGCTCAGCGTTTTTCCAGCCGTTCTGGTCGCGCCGTGGGTGTTCGCGATCTCGATGTGTTCGGTGGCGATCTGTTTCAGGTCGCGGTGCACAGTGGCTGGGTCGGGCAGGGCGCGCCCGGCGCTCCACTGGCTTCCCGCTGCCAGTGCACGTTGTGCCAGCACGGCCTGCCATTCGCCTTTGGCGACCACCGCGAGCATGCTGCCGTTTCTGATGACGTTGACTACACCCGGCATCTTCAGAATATCGGGTGTGTTGGTCCGCAGCAGCTTCGCGTCGTAAGCCGGCGGCAGTACCACACGCGCATGCAGCATGTCCGGCATCGACATGTCCTGAACGTAGCTCGGGCCGCCGGTCACCTTGCCGGGGATGTCCAGCCGCGGCAATGACGTACCGATCATCGCGAACGTTGCCGGGTCTTTCAACGGCGACTCAGGCGACGCCATGCGATGCAGACCGGCGGCGCCGACCGCTTCGCCATACGTCATCGTCCGGCCATCCGGCGCCGTGATGATCGCGTTGTGGGCTTTCAGCACGCTGCTGCCGACGCCGAAGCGTTTGGCCGCTGCGTCGACCAGCAGCCCCCGCACCTGGGCTGCGGCGTTCAACAACGCGCTGCCGCTGTCGGCGATGGTGTGACTTCCCGCCGTGAGTCCTTCGTCCGGTGAGGCGCCCGTGTCGGCGGTCAGAAACGTGATCAGTGACGGCGCCATGTCGAGCTCTTCTGCCGCGATCTGCAGCAGCGCGGTGCGCACGCCGGTGCCGAGTTCGACCTTGCCGGTGTAGACGGTGACTTTGCCCGCTGCGTCGATCTTGATCCACGCGTCGAGAAACGGGTTGGTCTTCAGGCTGCCGGCGAGCGTCCCGGTCGCTTTGGCGACGTGCACGGCGGCACCTTCGTCCGCGATCACTTCCTGCGCCATGGCCTTGACGCCGGGGAACAGACTGAAGCTCACCACGAGCGCGCCGGACATCATGAAGCGGCGGCGTCCCTCGTTGATATCGTCTTCTTTGACGCTCATTGCGTGCCTCCGTGGCTCGCCGCGCCGTGAGGCGGGGTGGGTGCAGCGCCAGGTGCGGGCAGGTGCGCGACTTCGCGGATCGCGGCGAGGATACGCATATGGGTCCCGCAACGGCACAGGTTCGGTTCCATATGCTCGCGCAGTTCGCGCTCGGTCGGCTGCGGATTGCGGTCGAGCAGCGCCTGCGCGCGCATGATCATGCCGGCGATGCAATAACCGCACTGCGCGGCCTGGTGCTCGATGAACGACTTTTGCAGCGGACCGGGATGGTCGACTGTGCCGAGACTTTCGATCGTGCGAACGGCGCGGCTGCCGATCGACGACACGGGAATCAGGCAGGAAAAGACCGCCCGATCGCCCACGATCACCGTGCATGCGCCACATTGTCCGAGCCCGCAACCGAACTTCGCGCCGTGCAGGTGCAAATCATTGCGCAGCGCGTAGAGCAGTGGCGTCGATGGGTCGATATCCAGCGCGTGCTGCACGCCATTGACGGTAAGGTTGATCATCGCGCCTTGTTCTCCTTTCTGACTTTTGCCACGGTGGCTTCGACGTCGTTCCACGGGCCGCGCTGTGAATAGGTCGCGCGAATGTAGGACGCCAGATCAGCGATTTGCCGATCGTCATAGACCTCGCTGAAGGCCGGCATGTAGTTCATGCTGTCCTCGCCATGCCAGCCGTTACCGCTAAGGATCATCTGAGCGGTGTTACGTGGCGTCGGGGCATTGACGGCAGTGCTGAAAGCGAGCGTGGGGCGCTCGCCAATCGATTGCATCGGCGCGGCGGGGCCGTGGCATTGCGCGCACGACGCGGCGAACAGGAATGCGCCGCGTTGCGCCGCAGGCGAGGGTTCGCCATGTGCTGCAGCGTCGGCAGACGCATTCGCGACGGCCGGTTGCGCTTTCTGTATCGACAGGATGTACGCGGCAATCGCATTCACGTCTTCGTCAGGCACGGTGGCGAGGTCGCGAGTGACGGGCAGCATGGGGCCGGCCGCGGCGCCGTGTTCGCTTGCACGACCGCTGCGCAGATACATGACGAGTTGTTCCCTGGTCCACGGTTTTGGCGCCGAGCCAAGTGCATTCAGTGGGGGGGCTTCCCAGCCGTCGACGATGCCGCCGTCGAATGCATGTTCCGATTTTTCACCGCCAATCGCATTGAGCGGCGAATGACACGAGGCGCAGTGTCCGAGGCCATCGACCAGCAGCTTGCCGCGATTCCACCCGGCATCTTTCGAGGCATCCGCCGCCTGCTCGCCGGGGCGAAGGAACAACACATTCCAGAAGGCTAGCAAGGGACGGAAGTTAAGCGGGAAGATCAGTTCGTTCGCGGGCGCGCTCGCGTTGACCGGCTCACGTGTCATCAGATACGCGTAGGCCGCTGAGATGTCGCCGTCGGACATGCGCGTGAAGTGAATATAAGGAAACGCGGGATAGAGCAGGTGACCATCGCGGGAGACGCCGTGACGTACCGCTCGCGTGAACGCTTCCAGCGACCAGTTGCCGATGCCCGTCTCGACGTCGGGCGTGATGTTGGTCGCGTAGATCGTCCCAAACGGTGTCGCAAGCGGCAAGCCGCCGGCGAACGGCTTGCCGCCCTTGGCGGTATGACAGACGATGCAGTCGCCCAGCGCCACGACTCTCGCGCCAGCGAGCTTGGTCTGCGCATCGAACGACGAAGCCGGCGGAGGCTGTATGGGGGCGATGGCGGGTTTCCGCATCAGCAGCGCGGCGACGATCAGCGCGGCCAGGATGACTACGCCTCCCACCACCAGCAATTCAGGCTTTCGAGTCATTCCTGTTCCTTTTTGCGAACTATATTGCGCGTCGCTCAGATGCGTGACAGTACTAAGCAGCGTATCGATGACGGCACGAGAATTCCTGAAGCCACGCTGAATTTTTGTGAAACCGGAGAGTTTCTGTCCGGCTTCCTGAGTTAAACCTATTGCGTTAGGCGCTGGCGGGCGGCGTACGGACGGCCGATCGCCAGATAGTGAACGAGCGCGACGAGCGGGAAGGCGGTGGCGACGCCGGCGACCAGCGGCCAGCCACCGTGCTGATAGAGCGGGCTGGCCAGCGCCGAGCCGAAAGCGCCGCCTACAAAGATGCTGGTCATATACAGCGCGTTCAGACGGTTTCTGCTCGCGGCATGCAACGCATAGATTTCGCGTTGTCCCAGCACCATGTTCATCTGCACGGCGAAATCGAGGACAATGCCGGTCGCGACGAGTCCCACTACGCCCCACGCCGGATGGATCAAGGCCGGTGTGTAGGCGAGCGCGCCTACGACGAGCGCGATCAACGTCGCGCGCACGGTATGCCCAGCGTCGGCGAGGCGCCCCGCAACCGGTGCGGAGGTCGCGCCGATCGCACCGACCAGCGCGAAGATGCCGATGGCCGTTTGCGAGAGCCCGAACTGCCTGGTTAACTCGACCGGGATTGCGGTCCAGAACAGGCTGAACGAAGCGAACATCAGCGCCTGATACAACGACCGATGACGCAGAACTGGCATGGTGCGGACCAGATGGCCGAGCGAGCCGATCAACTGGAAGTAGGTGGCCTTGTGGTCCGGCTGGCGGCGCGGAATAGTCAGCGCGAGCACGCTGGTGACGATCGCCATCACGACGGTCGCGGACCCGAACACCGCGCGCCAGCCGAAGTGCCCGGCGATCACGCTGGAAATCGGCCGCGCCAGTAGAATGCCGAGCAACAGCCCGCTCATGATGGTGCCGACGACTTTGCCGCGCGTCTCGTCCGGCGCGAGGTGAGCCGCGAGCGGAATCAGAATTTGCACGGCGACGGAGCTGAAGCCGACCAGCAACGAGATCGCGAGGAACCAGCCCGGCTGATGAGTGAAGGCTGCGGCGCCAAGACTTGCGATCGACACTAGCGCGGTGGTGATCATCAGCTTGCGGTTCTCCAGCAGGTCGCCCAGCGGCACGAGAAAGAACAGCCCGAATGCGTAGCCGATCTGCGTGAGCGATACGATCAGGCTGGCCATGCCGCTGGACATGTTGATGTCCGGTGCGATCAGTTCGGTGATCGGTTGTGCATAGTAGAGATTCGCGACGATCGCGCCGCAGCAGAACGCGAACAGCGCGATCAGGCCGCGTGTCAGCTTGACCGGGCTTGCGCTGCCGGCATTGGGGGATGCTTGGGTTGACATGCAAACTCCGTGAAATCAGGAAATGGATAAACGTGGACTTGTACGTAAGCTCGGATGCGCACTCAGCGAGCGATGTTCATTGCCCGGTCGCCGAGCGATATGCCTAGATCCGTCATCAGCCTGCCGCGTTGCAACTGCTGGTTTTCCCAACGCTTGAGTACCGAATCGATGGTCGCCCCGGCCTGCCACGTTGCCGCCAAGGCAAGCGCGAGCGCATGGGCATTGGCGGCATGAACAGTTGCTCGACGCGATTGTCGTCGCGGTCCAGATAGATACGCTCGCCCGATACCACGCCCGGAGGATCGGGCAGTACCACGCCGGCGAAATGGAGCGCATCCAGAACATCTGGCTGAAGTACGATGCCGCCGCGGCTGTCGAGTTGATTCGTCGACGTTTCGAACACGTCGACTTCCCAACCGGCCGCCCGCAATGTGGTGGCCGAGAACAGTCCGCCGAGCGATCCGCCGATCACAACGGCACGCGGTTTCTGGAGCGATCTCATGCTGCACTCCGTTGCCCTGCCGAACGCAGCGCATTGGCGAAGACGGCGGCCGGCTGCGCACCGCTGATGAGTTCGCCCGCAATCACGATGGTGGGTACAGCCTGAACGCCGAGCTTGTCTGCCCGGCTGCGTGCCGCGTCGATTTCCTGATTGCCGGTGGCGGACTGCAGGTACGCGCGAACCTGGTCCGCGTCGAAAGCTTGCTCGGCGGCGATGGCGACCAGCGTGTCGAGTGAACCGATGTCGCGGCCTTCGGCGAAATAAGCGGCGTAGATGCCGTGATAAAGCGCGGCAGTTTTCTGCGCCTCGTTTCGTCCTGGGCGAACTGCATCAGCCGGTGCGCGAGACGCGTGTTTGGCGTGCGCAGTACCCGGTTGTAGTTGAACTGGGCGCCCGCCGTCAGACCCGCGGCCGCGACCTGCGCGTCCACGCTTTGAGAACGCGCCCAACTGCCGAATTTGCGGGTTCGATAGCTGCGCCGGTCCGTGCCTTCGACTGGCATCGACGGATTCAACTCGAACGGCACATGGCGGATCGAAACGCTCGCACCGACACCGGATTCGTCGAGCGCTGCAGCGAGGTTCCGTTGGCCGATCCAGCACCACGGACAAATGAAATCGTAATTGACCTCAATCTGAATGGCTTTCATGTTGCACCTCTCACTAGGTAACGCAGGCAGCTTAACCGTTGCGAGAAATTTGCTGAATGGGTCTAAAATGCAATCCAATATTGCGTGTGACGCAACCAATCCATAGTTGAGGCCGTTCATGGACAAGCTCCTCGCCCTGAATACGTTGTTGGAAGTGGCTGACGCCGGCGGCTTTTCAAAGGCCGCCCAGCGTCTGGGTGTGGCCACCTCGTCGGTCACGCGCCTGATGGATTCGCTGGAGGCCTCGCTGGGGACCGCGCTTCTGACCCGCACACCGAGAAAGGTCAATCTCACGGACGCCGGCATTGCCTACGTCGAGCAGGTCGGCAAGGTGCTGGACGACCTGGCCGAGGCGGACGAGAGCGTATTCGACAGCGGCGCTTCGCCCGTCGGCGCGCTTCGCATCGCGGTGCCCTCCACCTACAGCCGATTGCGGCTCGCTCCGCACCTTGCAGCATTCCTCGCCGACTATCCCCGCGTGTTTCTCGATGTCGTCGTGGCCGATCACTATGCGGATCTCGCGCTCGACAGAATCGACGTTGCGATACGGATCGGCCTGCCCAACCGCGACGCCAACCTGGTTGTCAGAAAGCTGGCGGACAATCCGCGCTATGTCGTTGCCAGCCACGACTACCTCGAACGCAGCGGCATGCCGCAAACGCCAGAGGCACTGGATGCGCACGAATGCCTTCGCGTCGCATACGGCGGTGGCTATCGAACACGCCAGGTCTGGACCTTTCGCCGCGAAGCCGTGGAGGAGCGAGTCGAGGTTCGCGTTGAAGTGCGCGGCCATCTGCTGTCGAACAGTCTCGACATCCTGCTTGACGCCGTGCTGGCGGGGCGTGGCATTGCGTTGCTGCCTGAATGGCTAGTCGTCGCCGAAATTCGCGCAGGACGCCTGATGCGCCTGTTTCAGAATTTCGAGGCGAGTCCTCATCATGGCGACGCAGTCGTCTATGCAGCGTATCTGCCCAATCGCCGCCACTCCAGCAAAGTGCGCGCGCTCGTTCAGTTTCTCGAATCGCGGGTTCACACTTCACTGGAAGGTTGAGCCGCGGCGTGCTCACGCCTTGCAGGCGTCTTCGCATCACACAGCGTTATAGCGTTATGCGTGACGCCCCGATTCGAACAGGAACCACACGCGCTGTTCTGCTTCGTCGATCCAGTTTTCGAGCAGACTCGCCGTCGCGACATCGTTGTATTCGCCGCACAGTGAATGCGTCTCGCGCATGTAGCCGGCGAGCGCCAGATTGTCCTCGCGCAATTCGGCCAGCATGTCGCTGGGCGTCACGAAGTCCGCATCGTTGTCGAGAATCCGCTGCAGTTTCGTGATCTGCCCGGCGGAGTGCAGCGTCTTGCCGCCGACTTTGCGTGCGCGTTCCGCGATCGGATCCGTCGTCGCGAAGATCTGGTCGGACTGCTCGTCGAGAAGCAGGTGATAGTCGCGGAAGTACGGCCCCGACATATGCCAGTGGAAGTTCTTCGTCTTCAGATACACCGCAAACACGTCGGCTAGCAAGGTCGTCAAAGCGGCGGCAATGTCGCGGGTTGCCTCTTCGGTCAGGCGAGTCGGTGTTTTAAGCGGGGCCGCGCGATGGGCTGCTGCGGTAAATGCTTCTTTCATAGCGAGTCCTTTGACGTGTCGATAGATACAACGTGCGAGTTCCTGAATCCGGCAGCTTGCATTGTAGGAACGCGGGATACGTAAAGTCCTGCAGAAAACATGAAATGTTCTGAAGCGGGAATAAAGATGCCCGCGTCGCGATCAATCGCGGATCTCTTCCCGCAAGTTTTATTTAAGAACTATTAAGGGTTTTGCCAAGGACTCGATGAAAGGCCGTCGATAGACTGGGCCTCAGTTTTTCTCGCACTTCAAGCGAGTGCGGCATGTCTTCCCATGTTCACCAAACCTTTAGGACGTACAAAGCCATGGCAAATCCGAAACTTGAAGTTTTGACGCCTGCAAATTCGCAGATCATCTTCATCGACCAACAGCCGCAAATGGCTTTTGGGGTCCAGTCCATCGACCGTCAGGTACTTAAGAACAACGTAGTAGGACTCGCGAAGGCAGCGCGAGTGTTTAACATTCCTACCACTATTACGACAGTCGAATCCGAAAGTTTTTCTGGCTATACGTACCCGGAGTTGCTGGACGTATTTCCGGGGCACAAAGTGCTCGAACGCTCGTCCATGAATTCGTGGGACGACCAGAAGGTTCGTGACTCGCTTGCTGCAAATGGCCGCAAAAAGGTGGTGGTGGCAGGTCTGTGGACTGAGGTTTGCAACAACACGTTCGCGCTTTGCGCCATGGCCGAAGGCGACTACGAAATCTATATGGTCGCCGACGCGTCGGGCGGCACCTCGAAGGACGCACATGACTATGCCATGCAGCGAATGATTCAGGCCGGTGTGGTTCCGATGACCTGGCAACAGGTGCTGCTCGAATGGCAACGCGATTGGGCGCACAAAGAGACTTACAACGAAGTCATGGCGATTGCCAAAGAACACTCGGGAGCGTACGGGATGGGCGTGGACTATGCCTACACCATGGTGCACAAGGCTCCCCAGCGCACGGCGGGGACGCACGAGGTTCTGGCACCGGTGCCTGCAAAGAAGTAAACAGTCGCGACGAACACCCGCTTCCCATGAATAGCTCCGCACGTGAAAGGCGGAGCGCTCCCTATGAGGATCGTCATGACTTCCAGTACTTCCGCGCCGACGCCAGCTGAAGTTGTCTTCTTCAATGGCAAGATCGCCACCCAGGACGACAAGCGCTCTTTCGCCGATGCGCTCGCCGTTGCGAACGGCCGCATTATCGCTGCGGGATCTCGCGACGCCGTGATGCGGCACGTGAACGGCAACACGCGGCAGGTCGACCTCAAAGGCCGCACTGTCATTCCCGGTCTGAACGACTCCCACCTGCACATCATTCGCGGGGGGTTGAACTTCAACATGGAGTTGCGCTGGGACGGCGTTCCGTCGCTCGCGGACGCGCTCGACATGCTGAAGAAGCAGGTGGCCCGCACGCCGGCGCCGCAATGGGTCCGCGTGGTGGGCGGCTGGAACGAATTCCAGTTCGCCGAGCGGCGCGGCCCGACGCTCGAAGAAATCAACGCGATTGCACCGGAAACGCCGGTGTTCATCCTGCACCTGTACGACAGCGCGCTCCTGAATGCAGCGGCGCTGCGCGCGGTCGGCTATACGAAAGACACACCCAATCCTCCCGGCGGCGAGATTCAGCGCGACAAGCGCGGCAATCCGACCGGCATGCTCATTGCACGTCCGAACGCCGGACTCCTGTACGCCACGCTGGCGAAAGGTCCGAAGCTCGCGCTGGAGGATCAGCGCAATTCCACGCGCCACTTCATGCGTGAGCTGAACCGGCTCGGTGTGACGAGCGCGATTGACGCAGGCGGCGGTTACCAGGCCTACCCGGACGACTACGCCGTCATCATGGACCTGGCGAAGCATAGTGAACTGACCGTGCGTATTGCGTACAACCTGTTCACGCAGAATGCGAAAAAAGAAATCGAGGATTTCGCGAAGTGGGTGAAGGTGACGAAGCCCGGCGAAGGTGACGATTTCCTGCGCGTGAACGGCGCTGGCGAAATGCTGGTGTTTTCGGCCGCGGACTTCGAAGACTTTCTCGAACCGCGGCCGGATCTGCCGGACACGCTCGAAGACGAACTGGAAGCCGTCGTTCGGCTGCTGGTGGCAAACCGCTGGCCGTTCCGTCTGCATGCGACCTACAACGAATCGATCGAGCGCTTCCTGAATGTATTCGAACGCGTGAACGCCGACATTCCGTTCAATGGGTTGCGCTGGTTCTTCGATCACTGCGAGACCATCACGCAACAGAATATCGAGCGGGTGCGCGCGCTCGGCGGCGGCATTGCGATCCAGCACCGGATGGCCTTTCAGGGCGAGTACTTCATCCAGCAATATGGTGAAGAGGCCGTGAAGCGCACCCCGCCCATTCGCCACATGCTCGATGCCGGACTGCCCGTTGGCGCGGGAACGGACGCGACGCGCGTCGCGAGCTTCAACCCGTTCGTGTCGCTGTACTGGATGGTGTCGGGCAAGACGGTCGGCGGCACCGCGATGTATGCCAGCGAGAATCGTCTGGACCGGATGGAAGCGCTGCGCCGCTACACGGTGGGCAGCGCATGGTTCTCGAACGAGGATGACCGTAAAGGCGCGCTGGTTCCTGGCCAGTTCGCGGATTTCGCGGTGCTCAGCGAAGACTACTTTACCGTCGACGAGAGCCGCATCAAGTTCCTGACCTCGGCGATGACGGTGGTGGGCGGCAAGGTCGTGTATGCCGATGACGAATTCGCGCCGCTCGCGCCGCCTGACCTGCCGGTCAGCCCGTCGTGGTCGCCGGTCGCGGAATTCGGTGGCTATAGCCGTTACAAACCGACGGCGGTGGCGTGCGTGGATGGCTGTGTGAATCTGTGCGGCGTGCATGCGCATGCGCATGGTTGGGCATGGCGAAAAAACGTGCCTGTCAGCGATTCCAACGGTTTCTGGGGCGCGTTGGGTTGTAGCTGTTTCGCGTTCTAACATCCATAGCCTGGTGCCACCAGGCCAGCGAGGACCATCATGCCGACCCTAAGTGACGGAGTGTTGTTTGGCATAGGCATCCTGGTTCTCGACTTCCTCGCCTGGCGTTTCATGGACCGCACGAGCGAGCAGGTGCGTCTGGCGTTCCGGGCGCTCCTGTTTGGTTTGTCGACCTACGTGCTGTTCAGTTCTGGCATGAATCCGCTGCGCGCCGCGCCCTGGGAATCGGAGCCGCTGCGTCATCTTCTCGCGCAAGTGCTGGAGGTGGTGTGGTGGCTGCAGGGCGCGCGCCTCGTGACCGTCATGCTGGATCGTGCGGTGTTACCGGAGACGTGGCACAAGGAGCGTCTGTTTCAGGATGTGCTCGGCGCGCTCGTGTTTCTGGCCGCCGCGGTCGGAGCGATTGCCTTTGTGTTGCAACTGCCTGTGCGCGGCCTGCTCGCAACGTCCGGGGCTGTCGCGGTCGTGCTGGGCCTTGCGATTCAGAGCACGCTCAACGACGTGTTTTCCGGTGTGGTTCTGAACGCTACTCAGCCCTTTCACATTGGCGATTGGGTCACGATCGGCGATGTCGAAGGGAAGGTGATCGAGAGTAACTGGCGCGCGACCAGTCTGCTGAACGGCCAGGGCAATATCGTCGTGATTCCCAATAGCGTGGCGGCGCGCGCCAATATCGTCAACGCGAATGAACCGGTGCATACGCACGGCATTAGTGTGGTGCTGCCGGTCAAACCATCGATCCGGCCGGCAATCGTGCTGGAGGCGCTCGCCAACGCCGCCGCCAGCTCAGAAAATGTTTTGAGCGAGCCTAAGCCACTCGTGAGTGTGCGCCGTGCCACGAGCGACTCGATCGAGTACGAAATCGTCTGCTACGTCGACGCACTGAGCAAAAAGATCGATGTGCGCAACGAACTGTTCGATCTCGCGTACCGGCATCTGGTCTCGCGTGGCGTCGTGCTGCATCCCTTGTCAGTACCCGAGCCTGCTACCGACGTGACGGATCAGAGGCACCGATTGCTGCGCAACGTCATGATCTTCCAGACACTCGTGGACGACGAAGTAATGGAGCTTAACGCGAAGCTGACGAAGCATGAATTCGATGTAGCCGAGACCATTTATGCCGCGGGCGATGAGAACGGCCACGAGCTTCACATTCTCGCGCAAGGCGTTGCAAAAGTGAGCGTGCCGAAGGATGACGGCGAGATCGAACTGCGGAGGCTGGCGCCTGGCGATTCGATCGGACAGTCAGGCATTCTGGTCGGCGTCAGGACGGATGTGATTGTTCGAGCGCTGACTCGCGCCACCGTTTTCCGGCTGGATAAGGCCGCATTGACGCCGATTCTCGCGCGACGCCCCGAAGTGGCCAAGGAGATGTGCCGTTTGCTCTCGGAACATCACGCAACCGAAAAGATGTTGCTTGAATCGCCAGCGAATGTGGACGAGACGTCAGGCGGCTTGCTGCAATGGATTCGCGACGGCGTAAGGCGATTTCATGAACTTACGAATTGATCCGGCTCGCAGAACTGTCTCGTCTCTTAAGGGTTTTTAAGAATCCGACAAAGTCTTTAATTGATTTATTCGCTACGCTGTATCGAACAGTTGCCAAGCGTTCCGCCGAATCGATCCAACACCGTTGACCATGGAGTTTCACGTGAGCACTTTCACCACATCCGACGGCACCCAGCTTTACTACAAGGACTGGGGCACGGGCCAGCCGATTGTTTTGAGCCATGGTTGGCCGTTGAACGCCGACATGTGGGAATACCAGATGAAGTTTCTCGCCGACAACGGTTTTCGTGTCATCGCTCATGATCGCCGCGGCTTTGGACGTTCCGCGCAGCCGTGGTCGGGATACGACTACGACACGTTTGCCGGCGACGTCAATGAGTTGATCGAAGCGCTCGATCTCAGGGACGTGATTCTCGGCGGGTTTTCGATGGGCGGCGGTGAAGTGGCGCGTTATATCGGCCGTTTCGGCACGCGGCGCATCGCGAAGGCGATTCTGCTCAGCGCCGTGACGCCTTTAATGATTCGCCGTGAGGATCATCCGGAAGGAATGGACCCAGCCATCTTCGACGGCATCCGTGCGGGACTGTTGAACGACCGGCCCAAATTCCTCGACGACTTCGGCCCGCTTTTCATGGGCAGCGATCAGGAGGGCTCGAACGTGACGAAGCAGATGCTCGACTGGACTTTGTCGCTGGGGCTTCAGGGCGGCCTGAAAGGAACCTACGACTGCGTCGCAGCTTTCTCCGAGACTGACTTCAGGTCGGACCTCGCGAAATTCGATGTGCCAACACTGGTGGTGCACGGTGATGGGGACGCGGTCGTGAACTTCGACGTAACCGGAAAGGCAGCGGCCGCGCTGATCAAAAACGCGAAGCTGCTGGTCTATCAGGGCGCACCGCATGCGCTTTACTTCTCGCACAAAGACCGGCTCAACCAGGACCTCCTGGACTTCGTTCGGTCCTAGACATCGCCGGGTCGCGATGCCCGTCCGCATGCCGGGTGATTCATACCGAGGGGATGTCTGACACGGAGGAGTGACATGGAGAAAATCATTGCGGGAGTCGAGATCCCCGACAGTGTGATGACCCGGGCAGCAACCGATCAGATCCGGAGCACGGAGTGTGAGTTGATGTTCCATCATGCGCTAAGGGCTTTCCTGTTCGGCGCGCTGACCGGGTATCGCGGCAAGCTGACTTTCGACGCGGAGCTGCTCTACGTCGGCACGATGTTTCACAACGTTGGTTTGAATGTTCAGCACCATCGTTCTCCCTACCGGTTTGAGGTGGACGGCGCGAATGCGGCGCGTGAATTTTTGCGCCAACACGGTGCGACTGAGTCCGCGATCGGTCAGGTATGGGAGGCGATCGCGCTACATACGACGCCGGGTATTCCTGAACATATGTCGCCGCTCATCGCGCTGCTCAGCGCAGGGGTGCAGATGGATGTACGCGGCGCCCGCTTCGACGAATTCACTGCGCAAGAGCGCGACGAAATCGTACAAGCCTATCCCCGCGAATCCGGTTTCAAGAAGAAGATCATCGAAGCCTATTCACGCGGCATGGTGCATCGCCCCGAGACGACGTTCGGTACGGTGAACGCTGACGTGCTGGATCGGTGGGACCCGAACTATCGCAGGTTGAATTTCTGCGGACTGGTGCTTGGATCGGACTGGCCGAATTGACCTGGGGTGACGCGCAGTACCGGCGCCTGCTTTTGCGGTGGGTACGAATAGCGGATGCGAATGGCGTACGCGACGAAGTGGCAATTATCGAAAGGAGAATCAGCATGGGCTACATCATTTCACTGGGAGTCGGTTTCGCAGTCGGACTCCTCTATTGGCTGCTCAAGGTGCAGTCGCCGGCGCCGCCGCTGATCGCGCTGGCCGGGCTGCTAGGCATGGTGTTGGGCGAGCACGCCATACCGGTCGTCAAGGCGCAGCTCTTCGCGCAGACGCGGACGGTCGAGGTCGCCGAACCTATGAAGAGTGCCGCGACGCAAAGGCCGATGACGCCGGGCGCGACGAAAGAGGGCGGCTGACGTCGTTGGCGCGCGCCTTCTCCCGGGCGATGGCGGAGGTAAGCGGATAGCGTGCTGCGAATACATCGCTTCGAAGGCACCCGCCTGACATCAGACATGGCCTCAAACAGAGGCTGGTCGTTCAATCATTGCTAACACACATGGGTAATCAAATGTTCAAGTCGCTTCATCGGTTCCGTCCAGTCGTAATGCTCTGCGCCGCGCTACTGATCGGATTCACGTCTGTTTCGTCCGCTTTCGCCGATGCGGGCCCGCCGGAAGTGCCGACCGGCAAAGCCGCGCTTTCCGCGAAACTGCCGAACGTTTCCGTTGGCCCGCAGTACGACACCACGCACGTGTATGTCGCCTCGGCCGATCTCGATGCGTTCGTCACCAGCTTCCTTGCCACGTTCGGTGGCAAAGCGTCCCCGCGCGCGGTCTTCACGGTCACGCCCACGCCGAGCAAGACCGCGTCGCAGTATGTGCAGACACCGGTTGGCATGCTTTCGGTGTTCGGCTTCGAAACGCCGATTCCGTACCCGTTCGGCAACGAGCGCACCGGCTATCTGGTCACCGATATCGATCAGGCGGTGAAGGCGGCGCGAGCCTCGGGCGCGGACGTCCTCGTCGATTCGTTCGATGATCCGATCGGAAAGGACGCGGTTATTCAATGGCCGGGCGGCCTGACGATGCAATTGTATTGGCACACGAAGGCGCCTGACTATGCGCCGTTGCATAGCGTGCCGGACAACCGCGTGTACGTGTCGCGCTATGAAGTGAACAACTTCGTGCGCCGCTGGCTGCACTTCTCGCATGGCAAGGTGGTCTCGGACAATCCGCGCGCGGACGCGGGCGTGATTGGCCGGCCGGGCGAAACGATCCGCGAGATCCGCATCGACTCGGGGTTCGGCCGGATGGTGGTGTTTGTCACGGACGGCAAGCTGCCGTTCCCGTTCGGGCGTGAAACGACGGGCTATGGCGTTGACGACGTCGCCCAGACGCTGCAGCGCGCACAAGCGGCTGGCGCGAAAGTGCTGCATGAGCCGTACAGCAGCGGATCAGGCAAGACGGCCATGGTTGAATTCCCGGGCGGGTACATCGCCGAAGTACACGATGGCCAGTAAAGCGACCACGCTGACGCCGCTGAAGGTACGTAGGCACCCGCGGCGGTGCGCAGCGCTGCGGGCCGCTCGTGCTTTGCTGCTCAGCACGGGCCTCGCAGCCGCGCTGCCCGCTGCGGCGGCGGATACCGCGATCGGCGGTGCCGACGATACCTCCTCCTCGGGCGGCACAGTCGCTGCGTCGGCCCCGGCGGCCGACGCGAGTGCTTCGTGTGCGCGTCCCGCGGTCATGTTCAACCGCTGGCAGGAAAACTGGTCGGTGCTGGCCAATCCGTGTGTGCCGAAACGGCCTTTCGATGCGCTGAAGTACATTCCGCTGTTCGGCAATCCCGACGCGTATATCTCACTGGGCATGGTCCTGCGTGAGCGGCTGGAAATAAACGATGCGCCGCTGTTCGGCCTCGGCTCGGGGCACGACGACACCTACCTGCTGCAACGGCTGGAAGTTCACGCTGACGTCCGCCTCGGCCCTCATGTGCAAATCTTTACGCAGCTAGAGGACGCGCGCCCCTACGGCAAGGATAGCGTTACGCCAGTCGATAAGAATCCGCTCGATTTGCGCCAGGCGTTTGTCGCTATCACCGAGCCGCTCGGGCCCGGAACCTTCAAGTTCCGGGTTGGGCGGCAGGAGATGGCATTCGACTTGCAACGATTCATCTCGGTTCGTGATGGCCCGAATGTGCGTCAGGCATTCGACGCGATCTGGGTCGACTATGAAACGGGCCCGTGGCGTTGGATCGCCTACGCGACGCAGCCGGTTCAGTATCGTGACAACACGGATTTCGATGATGTCTCCAATCGTGACCTGACCTTCAGCGGCGTGCGCGTGGAGCGCAAAGATGTCGGGCCGGGCGATGTGTCGGCGTACTACTCCCGCTACAACCGCAACAACGCGCACTTTCTCGACGCGACCGGCAACGAGCACCGTGATGTATTCGATGCCCGCTATGCCGGCAATGTCGATCACATCGACTGGGATGTCGAGGCGATGTATCAGTCGGGCCATGTCGGCAGCAAGACGATCAGTGCATGGGCGGTGGGCTCGCTCGCCGGGTACACGCTGGCGTCAGTGCCGTGGACGCCGCGCATCGGCATCCAGGTGGATGCCGCATCGGGCGACAGCCATCCAGGAGATGGCCGCATCGGCACATTCAATGCGTTATTTCCGAACGGCTACTACTTCGCACTGGCCGGCTATACCGGCTACACGAACCTGATCCACATCAAACCGACGCTCATTCTCAAGCCAAACAGCAAGCTGACGCTGCTGGCCGGCGTGGGCCTTCAGTGGCGCGAGACCACCGCGGACGCGGTGTATGGGCAAGGCGCGGCGGTCGTGCCGGGAACGGCGGGGCACGGCAGTTCCTGGACAGGTTTCTATACACAGCTTCGCGCCGATTGGGCGGTCACCGCCAATCTCGCCGCGGCGCTCGAAGCCGTGCATTTCCAGGTCGGACCGTCGCTGCGTGATTTGGGCGCCCGCAACGCCGACTACGTTGGCGCTGAAATGAAATTCAGTTGGTAGACGCAGTTTCTGCAAGACCGTCATCGGCTTGACGTGCCAGATAAGGTTCAATGATGAGTATCCCTGATTTAACTGCCGAGGCCATGACGCCTTCCGAGCTCGAGACTCCGTTTTCCTCGCTGGAGTATCGTCAGCATCAGATGTTCCCCCGTCTTTCGTCTGCGGAGATTCAAAGCCTGCGACGCTTTGCGAAGCCGATGTCGTTCAAGGCCGGCGAACTGATCTTCGAAACAGGCCATGTTGCGCTGGGCCTGTTCGTTCTGTTGCATGGGCGCGTGCGCATCTACTCGCGCGACGCCTTCGGTCGATCGACGCTCGTCACGGAACATGAAGACGGCCACTTCATGGCGGAAATGGCGCAATTATCCGGCAAGCCCGCGTTGATCGACGGCGTCGCATTGACGGATGCCGAGACACTCGTGATCGAGCCGGATCGGTTGCGTGCGTTGATCGTCGCCGATGCCCAGCTCGGCGAGCACATCATGCGCGCGCTGATACTCCGGCGGCTTGGGCTGATCGAGCAAGGGCTCGGGCCGATCATCGTGGGCAATGGCGACGACCCGCGGCTGATCCGGCTTCAAGGGTTCCTGCGCCGCAATGCCTACCCGGCGATGGTGATAGACGCGCGCAGCGATCCTGAAGCGGTCAGTTTGCTGGGCGGCATGACGACCGGCCCTGACGACTTTCCGCTCGTCTTCTGCCCGAACGGTTATGTGCTGCGCGCGCCGGACGAGGCACAGCTCGCGTCGTGCCTCGGGCTCGTGCCGACCTTCGAGCAATCCCATGTGTATGACGTCGCAATCGTTGGCGCCGGGCCGGCCGGACTGGCTGCATCCGTCTATGCGGCCACAGAAGGCCTGTCGGTCGCCGTTTTCGACCAGCGCGCGCCCGGCGGGCAGGCCGGCGCAAGCTCGCGAATCGAAAACTATCTGGGCTTTCCCACCGGTATTTCGGGTCAGGCGCTCGCCGCACGGGCATTCCAGCAGGCGTTGAAATTTGGCGCGCATCTGGCCATTCCAGGCAAAGTCATGGGCGTGAACCGGAGTGACGGCATCTTTCTGCTGACGCTTCTCGACGGGCAACGGATCAGCGCCCGGACAGTCGTGGTCGCCAGCGGCGCCGCTTATCGGAGACCGACGGTGCCGGGTTTCGAGCGCTTTGAAGGACGTGGCACGTACTACTGGGCGTCGACGATCGAAGCCAGGCTCGTGAAAGGGCAGGATATCGTGCTGATAGGCGGGGGCAACTCCGCCGGACAGGCGGTTGTGTTTCTCGCCAATTTCGCGCGCAGCGTCCGCGTGCTGATTCGTGGCAAGGATCTGTGCGCAACCATGTCGAAATATCTGATCGACCGGATCGGCTCGTTACCCAACGTCACGCTTTGCACCGGTTGCACATTGCGGTCCCTCGACGGCGACGAAGCCGGACTCACGCATGTTCATATTCGTCGCGAAGACGATGATTGGGACGAAGTGGTGGCGTCGCGTCATCTGTTCCTCTTCATCGGTGCGGACCCAAAGACGGATTGGCTCGCTTCGAGTGGCGTGGAACTCGACAACAGGGGTTTTGTCGTCACCGGGTTCGCACGCAGCGTGCAGGGTCTGTCCGATACAAGCGAGCGATACCCGCTTGAAACCAGCGTACATGGCATGTTTGCCGTCGGCGACGTGCGCTCGGAATCAGCGAAACGGGTTGCCTCGGCGGTTGGCGACGGTGCGGCGGTCGTGAGCCAGATCCATTCTTATTTGAGCAAGCTGACAACACCGTCGGCTCACGATGTTTAATAAAAATTAGCAACTGCGTGGAACGTGTCGCCGTTATGATTTTTTGCATATAAACAGCAAATGCCGGGGAACGAACGATGAAACGGATTCAGAGCAAATGGGCAGTCCATATCAACGCATGGTGTGTAGTTATCTTGAGTATCTTTGCGTGCGTGTGGTCTGACACAGCGCTTGCCGCTGCGCCTCAGGTCAAAACGCAGGGGCCGGGTTTTTACCGGATCATGCTCGGCGGCTTTGAAGTGACAGCGCTGCTCGACGGCACGCACCCGTTTCCGATCGATACCGTGGTGGAAGATGTGCCGAAGGCTGAAATCGCCCGTGACCTGCAGCGCGATTTTCTGCAAACGCCCGTTCAAGGCTCGATCAATGCGTTTCTGATCAACACAGGTTCGAAGCTGATTCTTATCGACACCGGCGCGGGCGTGCTCTATGGAGACTGTTGCGGCAAACTGCTCGCGAACTTGCGCTCGGCGGGCTATCAACCCGCGCAGGTCGATGAGGTGTTGCTGACGCATCTGCACAAGGACCATGTCGGTGGCGTCATTTCGAACGGCGTCATGACGTTCCCGAACGCGGTCGTACGGACAAGTCAGATTGAAGCCGACTACTGGCTGAATCCGGCCAACAAGTCGAAGGCACCCGCCTTCCTCGGCACGTTCTTCGACGCTGCAATCGCATCCGTCGCGCCCTACGTCGCGGCCGGCCGGTTCAAGCCGTTCAGCGGCGATGTCGAACTCGATCCGGGCATTCGCGCGATCGCATTGCCTGGTCATACGCCAGGTCATACCGGGTATCTCGTGGAGAGCGAGTCGAAAGATCTGCTCGTGTGGGGCGACATCGTTCATGTGGCGTCGATCCAGTTACGTAACCCGAAGGCATCGGTCGAATACGACACCGATGCGGCTGAGGCACAGCGCTCGCGCCGCTACGCATTCGAGCTCGCGGCGAAAAAACATTATCTCGTCGGCGCAGCACATATCGCTTTTCCTGGATTGGGACACATCAGGGCGAACGGCACCACTTATGACTGGGTGCCGGTCAATTACGAATCCGCGCCCGGTCAATGACCCTGGCGTCAACTTCATCTTTCACCACTTCCAGGGAACGAAAATGGCAACTGAAGCGACGGTGGTCACTCACCACACGCTGCGTGCAAACGGTATCCGGCAGCATTTCCTCGATGCCGGTAACGGCCCGGCCGTCGTGCTCCTGCACGGCTTCCCGGAGACGAGCTTTGCCTGGCGTCATCAGATTCCCGTGCTGGCCCAGCACTATCGAGTCATCGCGCCGGACCTGCGGGGCTACGGCGAAACCGACAAGCCCGGCTCCGGCTACGACAAGCGGAACATGGCGATGGATATCATCGGTCTGCTCGACGAACTAGGGATCGGCAAGGTCGCGCTCGTCGGGCACGATCGCGGCGCGCGCGTGGCGACGCGGCTGACCAAGGATCATCCTGAACGGGTCGATCGGCTCGTCGTGATGGATAACGTGCCTACGCGGGTGATCGCACAAAACATGAATCCACAAACAGCGCGTGCGTACTGGTTTTTTCTGTTCCATCTGGTCGCGGACCTGCCGGAGACGCTGATCGTGGGTAAGGAAGACGCGTGGCTGCATCACTTCTTCGCCGACTGGTGCTACAACCCGCACACGATCGAAGGCGCGGACTTCGATACGTACGTGAAAGCGTATAAGCGGCCGGGCGCGGTGCGAGGCGCAATGTCGGACTATCGCGCGAATTCCGAGGACGTCGCGCAGGATCTGGTCGACGCGGACGTGAAGATTGCGTGCCCGACTATGGCGCTGTGGGGCGAAGACTTCTATGCGGTGGGCGGCATGTTCGACATGAAGGCCGTCTGGGAAGGCCTGGCAAACAATCTCCGTGCCGAACCGATCTCGCATTGCGGACATTTGCCCCAGGAGGAACTGCCGGAACGGGTCAACGAACTGCTGGTGGATTTCCTGCGGGGCTGGACTGGAAGTTGATTGCCCGTACGCTCTGAGGCTACGGCCACATGATGGGTGACGTTTTAGGCCGCGGTGCGTCATCCGCGGCCGGTTGATCGGGAGAAGCATGATGCATAGCCAAACCCAACTGAAGCAACGCGCTGAGGCTGTTCGGGAAGACGAGCGAGTCCGGCGTGAAACGTGTTGCGCTCCGTGCGAGAAAGCGGCTGCGGTGATGGACGGCAGCCGTGCCCCCGTGTGGGATCATGTGATCGGCGCGCTCCTGGCCGGCCATCATGATGAAGGCGTGGGTGAATCGTATCTCACGCGGCCGGCGCCTGGCATCGCTGCGTATGCGCCGTCGCCGCACATACAGGTCGAAGTGATCGAGCGTCTGTCTGTCACGTCGGTCGCGATTCTCTGGCAGGATGCAACACGCTGCCGCTACGCCGACCAGGTGTGGATCAGTTGCCGCGCCCGGAAAAAAGGGCGCTGTGCGCTGAGCGGGGCGGTGATTCGCCGCGATGATTTCGTCTATAAGCCGAGGGTGCGCAGTGCGATTCCAGCCAACGCCAACGCGATGATCCTGGCTTCCGTGATCGCGCGAATGCCCTCCATGGCATGCATGCCGAACGAATCGCACGGAATCGCCGAAAGCAAAATGGCCTGACCGGAAATCGGCTTCGGCAGCGCGAACACCACGATCAGCAAAAATGCGATTAGCGGTTGAATCACATTGCTGAACGCCACGCAGCCCCATACTTCCTTATCTAGCCGGAAGGGTTGTGACGCCGGTATCAGCCCGGCCGGCGACATCGCGACCGAGGCGGTCGTAATCGCAATCGGCCGAGGCCACCTCTTTCGAGACGACGAAGTCTATCGCGCAGCGCACATTAAGTCTTTAGAAAAACATGAAACGTTCTTAACGGTGCTGGACGTGCGAGATCGATTCGAGCGCATGCTTAGTACAAATTTTTTGAACTATACGTTCAGTTTTTTCCGCGCATGCCAATTCGCCGTTGTTCTAGACTTCGAGAACGCAACACTGAGCGGTCAGTCCTCAGTTCTTCCTATACCTGCCGCGTCTTGGATACTCAGGAAAATGATTCGCATTGGCCCGCTTCACGTGGACCTCGCCCGTCGGGAGTTGTTTCTCGACGGCCAGCCTGTGCGGCTTGGAAGCCGTGCATTCGACATGCTCGCAGTGCTGATAGCTTCAAAAGGCGCGCTGGTATCGAAAAACGAATTACTCAAACAGGTCTGGCCGGATACGATCGTTGAAGAGAACAATCTTCAGGTGCATATGTCCGCACTGCGCAAGATGCTGGGGGAAAGTCGCGGACTGATCCAGACCGTGTCTGGACGAGGCTACCGGCTCGTACTGTCGAGTCCGTCACCGGCCCCTTCCAGCGAGAACATGGCCGATCGTGACGATGAATTCGACAACGTCAATGGCGGCCCGCAAGACAGGATCGTCCGCAACAACCTGCCTTCCAATTCGTCGGCGTTGATCGGACGGGACAAAGCGATGGAAGACGTCGCGCTGGCGCTGGCTTCGGTCCGCCACGTGACGCTGATCGGCTCCGGTGGTATCGGCAAGACCCGACTCGCGATCGAGGTCGCGCGCGGCTTGCAGGCGCGCTTCCCGGATGGTGTCTATCTAATATCGCTCGCTTCGGCCAGCGATGCGAGCAGCGTCCTCGCGATGTTCGCGACCAGCTTCGGCGTGTATCCGGCATCCGGACCGCTTACGCTCGCGCGTGTCAGCAAGGAACTCAGCGAGCGGTGCGCGTTGTTCATATTCGACAATTGCGAACATGTTCTTGGGCCCGCCGCCGAGCTCGCAGAAACGCTATTGAGCGTGAGTGCGGCCATACGCGTACTCGCGACCAGCCGGGAGCCGCTACGCGTCGTGGATGAACGCCTCTATTGGGTCGCCCCGTTGCAGGTGCCCGTGCAAGAGGATCAGTGTCAGGACGTACTGCAATGCAGCGCCGTGCAGTTGTTCCTGTCACGCGCGCGCGCGATCGATGCACGTTTTTCATCGGATGAAAGAAGCGTCTATCTGACCGGTACGGTATGCCGCCGGCTCGACGGCATACCGCTCGCAATCGAACTGGCGGCGGCACGTGCGGCGATACTCGGCATCGAGACGCTCGCAGACCATCTGGACGACCGCTTCAATATGCTGAGCGGCGGCAATCGCACCGCATTGCCGCGTCATCAGACTTTGAAGGCGACGCTCGACTGGAGCCATGCACTGCTTGACGACGCTGAGCGGGCGACGTTGCGCAGGCTTGGCATCTTCTTCAACAGCTTCACGATGGAAGCGGCTATCGCTGTTGCCGGTGACGGCGCATTGCGCGAACTCGATGTGATTGCGGCGGTATCCGGGCTGGTCGAAAAATCGCTGGTAGTGACGCGCGTGGAGCGCGGCATAGTCAGCTACCGCCTGCTGGAAACCACACGCGCGTACGCGATGCAGAAGCTGGAGGATAACGGCGAGAGGCGCCTCGTCACGCTCAATCACGCGCATTATTTCTCCAGTCTGCTCGACGGTGCCTCGTCGGGTGGTGGGGGCGCTGCGGGCGCGCCCGGCGATCGATGGCATCACCGCATGCGCGAGTTGCTCGACGACTTGCGCGCTGCACTGGGCTGGGCTTTGTCGCCGAAGGGCGACGAGGCGCTCGGCGAAACGCTCGCCGTGAAGGTCGTATTTCTTCTCTACGAATTGTCGCTGGTCGACGAGTGTTGTGCGTGGGCACAGCGAGCGCTCGACACCGTGGCCGCGACCCATCAGGATTCGCGTTCGACCCGGCATTTGCGCGTGCGTATGCAACTGCTGGCGGCACTCGGGGCCGCACGGATCTTTGTCAACGGACCGAACCGGGAAACCCTCGGCATCTGGGCCGAAATTCTCGCGTCGGCGATCGCGCTTGGCGCCCCGGCGTTTGAAGCTCGTGCGCTGTGGGGCATGTGGAACGTCTGTCAATCGTCCGGCGCGGCGCGTAATGCGTTGGCGTTCGCGAGGCGCTTTGCATCGCTCGCCTCGGAGACGGGCGACGCGAGTGGTGCGACCCTCGGATACCGGCTGCTGGGGATCGCGTCGCACTACGCGGGTGATCAGAAGCAGGCACGTTTGTCCCTCGAAAAACTGCTGCGGCACAGCGATAGCCTGCAGCACCGGTTGCCCATGGGACAGTCCGTCGATCAGCGCATCGTCGGCCGCGCCACGCTCGCGCGCGTGCTGTGGCTGCAAGGTTTGCGTGATCAGGCGCTGAAACTCGCGGAGGATAGCGTGGTCGATGCGTGCAATCAGGAGCAGGCCATCGTCACATGTTACGTGCTGGTCGAGGCGCTGGTTCCGCTCACGCTCCTCTCCGGCAAGCGGGAACAGGCGGCCCAGGCGATCGCGGTGTTGCAGGAGGTATCCGCGCGCGCAGGCCTGAGTGTGTCGCAGGCGTGCTGCCGCTGTTTCGATGAATATCTGCGCTCGCTGGACGAGGCGGTGCCGGAACGTTTGCATGCTTTCCGCGCGGCGTTGGACGATCTGGATTCGCTCGAGTTCGGTGCGCCGCGCGCCATGCTCGCCGGACAATATAGCCTCGCGCTTGGCCGATCGGGACAGCGGGAAGACGGCATTGCGGCCATCGTGCGCGTGCTGGCGCAGTGTGACGAAGCCGGCGACCAATGGTATGCCGGCGAACTCAGGCGCATCCACGGCGAACTGCTGTTGATGGAGCATGCAGCCTATGCGCCATCCGCCGGTGATGCGAGAGACGGGGAGGCGTGCCTGAGCGCGGCGCTCGAAGAGTCCCTGACGCAAGGCTGCCGCTCGCTGCAATTGCGCGCCGCGACCAGCCTCGGTCGGTGCTGGCACGCGCAAGGACGAAGCACGGAAGCCGCGGATCTGTTGAAATCCGCATGCTCAAGGCTCACCGAAGGTCTCGATTGGGACGACTTCAAAGCCGCCACCCATCTGCTGAAAATCGCGACCGCAGCAAGCAAGCCGGTTGATGTCCCGGCTGACACCGCGCCTGACGTTTGTGACGACGCTTTTGCCGGGCGCAATGCTGCGGCAATGGCGTTCGACGACCCGGCCGCCGAAGCATTCGGGGAACGCGGCTAGACGAGAGTCATCCGTGCAACATCCTCTGTTGCGCAACCTCGTCGATCAGATCCGGCCGGTCTAACTGGTCGACCCACCAACGCAGGGCTCTTCCTGTTTCATCGTCGCGCCAGGCGAGATAGAAATGCGTGACGTCGCGCATGCCGAGTACTTCTTTTCTCACCAGCTCACCCTGGCTCAACGGCTCGGCTGCAAGACATTCCGGAATGGTGCCCGCAGCCAGGCCCTTGATCTGTGCGGCGAGCTTGGCTTCGAGCGTCGGGACTGTGAGCACTTCTTGATTGGCGCCGATCGCAATCGTGCGGGGCGCCAGCTTGCGGGACGTATCGCCGATCGCCACCGCACGATGGCGCGCGACGATATCCAGCGTCAGCGGCCCCGGGATCGAAGCGAGAGGATGATGCGGCGCCACCACGAAGACATGCCGCAGCGAGCCGATCGGCTTCGCAACCAGATGCGGAATGGACGGTGGATCGCCCGCGGCGCCGACGATCAGGTCCGCGCGACGAGTCAATAGTGCGTCCCACGAGCCGCCCAGCACTTCCTTCGACAGATGCAGCCGCGTGTCCAGCTTCAACTTATAGAAGTCGCTGACGTGACCCCACAGCAGCTCGAACGGGATGATCTCGTCGATGGCGACATGGAGGTCGGACTCCCAACCGTGCTGGATTCTTTTCGCTTTGTATTCGAGGGCATCCGCGGCCTCCAGCAGGCGCCGTCCTTCTTCGACAACCACGCGCCCCGCATGCGTGAGGGTCGCGCGGCGGCCGGTCCGATCGAAGAGCTTCACGCCAAGATCGAGCTCCAGTTTCTGAACGAGGTATGTCAAGGATGATGGCACCTTGTGGAGCGTTTCCGCCGCGCTCGCAAAAGTGCCGGTTCGATCGATTGCATCGAGGACCTGCAGGACTTCAAAGGATAGGTTCATGGCGAACAGCCGAATCTATTGGGGTTTCGTGCCCAAGGGTTGACCAGCGAAGAGCCGCGGCGACCTTCAGCGTCACTTGGCGCTTCAGATGAGGTGGCGTCACTTTTAAGAACTATTCAGCCCGGCCTAATTTATTTAACTGCATCTCTGGGTAGGATGTCTCACAACCAAGGTCCAGCGCAATACGTCGGTGCCGATTGGATTGGGGAAGCGGCTTGCGCCGCCGGGTAATCAGAATACTGGATTTCAGAATGGCCGCAATGGCCATCGCGCAATCCATATCGTAGCGTTTGCGTGAAACGGATTGGAATTTCTCCGGGACGCCGCGCGTTTCTGCGTAGTGTCGCAAGCGCGGGACCAGCCGCTGTGGCGATAGGCGCCGGCGTGCAGCTTGCGATGGGCATGACTTGCACGGTTACGCTGTGGCCTGGCGCAGCCCATTCATCTGCTGCCGGCGCACATGGTGTGGCGTTTTGAACGCGCGGACGCCGTCGTCGTGCGAATTGGAAAACGGCATGTGCGAAACGGGCCCACAGTGTTGGCCGGCGACACAGGCAAACAGCGCCATCGGCGCGCTCACCTTGCGTGACCTATCGTTTTCAATCATTCATTTCGTGGAGAAACAATCATGAAGGCAAAGTGGGCACTCGTTTTCATTGCCGCGTCGGCTTTTAGCGCGGTTTGCCAGCAAGCAGACGCACAGATCGCGGGGGCGCAGACCATCGGCATCACGGTCGAACAGTCGCAGCTCATCGTGGAGGGCTGGAGCGCGAAGAAGAGCCTGCTCGGCAAAAGCATCTACAACGATAGCGGTGAGAAAGTAGGGGTGCTGCACGATATCATCGTCGCGCCGGATAACGCTGTTTCGTTTGGTATCGTGGCAGCTCATCAGTTTCTCGGCGTGTCCCAGCATGACGTGGCGATCCCGATGTCGCAACTGGATTTTGTAGACGGCAAACTCGTGTGGGCCGGCGCCACGCGCGATGCAGTGAAGTCGATTCCCGCCTTCCAGTATGCGAAGGTGCGCACCGTTCCGATCGCACGTAAGGACTTCGGTCACCATTAACGGCAGCGCCACCGGCTTGTGGAGCAAGCCGGTGGCTTGAGCCGCTGCGCCTCACTGTCTGTGCAAGGTGCGACAGGCGTTTTTGAGAATGATTAATATAAAATAAGTATCTGATTGACGCGGGCTCGCGCATGATCGCGTTCAGATTGAATCGCTACCGGCCGCCGGTATGTCTGAATGTCATGCGCTTTTGCCGCCATGCCCACCAACAGGATTCCGGCATTCGTCAACGACCTGACCTTGCAGGCGGAATGTCCCAAGGCCGAATGTGGGAATCGTGCTCATGATGTACTCCAGTTGTTGGATGCGAACTGCTCAATCGATGATGGGATTCTGCCGTTTTTAATCCATGCGAAAAACGGTTGTATCCGTCAAAAATATTTGATTTCAAATCAAATCGAGGCGCTCGGCAGCGGAACGCCGGCGCGGCGGGCGGCAGCGTGGGCGGATCAGTGATGGATGCCTGAGACGCGATTGTCGCCAGACTGAGCGGGGGTGAGGCACGCGTTGAAGGAAAAGTCGCACGATTCGCGGGTACCGGCGAATCGTACGAATCGTACGAATCGTGCCGCAATTCGAACAGCACACACTCGAACTGGCTCTATTCTCATTGCGCCCACGACACCTTATTCCGGGACTGTGTACCGCCACCTATGGCGTCGACCAGGTAATCGACGAACGACGCGATCCGCGAAGACAGGGCCGTATTGCGGTAGTAAACAGCATGGATCGTTTGGCGAACATCACTCGTCTGCCGGGTGAGAATCTGGACGAGCCGTCCGGACTCACGGTCTTGTGCTGTCATGAAGTCCGATAGACAGACGATGCCAACGCCCTGAAGCGCCAGTTGCCGAAGCGTCTCGCCGCTCGATGAATAAGCGGCCGGTTCGATACGATAAGGCTCGCCATCAGCGCCACAGAGCGGCCAGACATTAAGCGACTCGGGCTGATTGAAGCCCAGAAGCACATGCTTGCCAAGCTCTTCCGCGTTGCGCGGCTGACCATGCTTTTCGAGGTAGCCGCGACTCGCGAGAATGCGCATCCGGCTCTTTCCAACGAGCCTGCTGTGCAGGGTCGAATCCTTGAGTCGAGCGATTCTGATCGCTACATCGGTACGACTTTCGAGCAGATCAATAATGCGGTCGTTGGTGTTGAGCTCCAGGGTGACATGCGGATAACGCTCCCGGTAGCCCTGCACGAGTGGCGCGATCACATGCAGCATGAACGGTGCCGCGGCGTCGATCCGCAGCCGCCCCGAAGGCATTTCGCGCTGCGCGACCATCAGTTCCTCTGCGGTTTCGACGGAGTCGATGATCGCTCGCGCATGCTGAAGAAATGCCCGTCCTTCTTCGGTCAACTCGAGTTTGCGCGTGTTTCGGCGCAGCAGTGTCGTTTTCAACTTTTCCTCAAGACGCCCCAGCAATCGACTTACGGCCGACACCGTCAGGTTTAGGTGGTGCGCGGCCGTTGTCATCGAACCCGTATCTACGACAGCTGAAAAGGCCTGAAGCTCGTCCAAAGTGACTTTCATTGTTGAATTATTTTCAAAATACTTTCGTTGATGGAGCAGTTTTTCGAAAAAGGCAAAGCGAGCACACTCGGCACAACATTGTAAATGCACTTGATCGGGCGATCCTCGCGAGGAGAGCGGCCAACGACGGGCAGGACGCGATATTCGGTTCCGGCCGCACGGTGTCGGTTAGGCAGGTGTGACATGCGCCAACTACCTGCACCCGCTTACCTCAAGCTCGATTGTGATCGACAGACTCCGTTTCACTTCGACCCACGCGAGCATTCACATGGCAGTCTTCGATCACACTTTAAACCTCGCCACCGCCGTGATGGAACTGGGCCGATTTCAGGTCGACCTCGGAACGCGGGAGCTGCGCCGGGACGGCGTCGCAATACCCGTTGGGTCCCGGGCCTTCGATATCCTGGCCGTACTTGTTTCGGCTGGCGGCCGTCTTGTCACCAAAGACGAGTTATTGAGCGCGGTGTGGCCGCAAACGATCGTCGAAGAAAACAACATCCAGGTCCAACTGTCGGCCTTGCGCAAAATTCTCGGTCCCGACCGGAATCTTGTCCTCACAGTGCCCGGGCGCGGGTATCAGCTCTGCGTGCGAAAACCGGACGTGGCCCCCACTTCCCGGCAGGGCGGGTCGATGCGAGACGCGCACCGGCTGCCACCGCCGTTGAACATCGCGCTGGTCGGGCGGGAGAGGGCCGTTCAGCGGATTCTCGCGATGCTCGAAAGTTCGCGCCTGGTCACGCTCGTGGGCACCGGGGGGATCGGCAAGACGCGGCTCTCGTTCGAGGTCGCTCGTCGAACTGAACAAGACTCGGCCGAACCCGCGTACTTCGTCGACCTATCGGACCTGACGACGCGGGACGGAATGCTCGAAGCCATTATGACAGGCTGCGGTCGGTCGACTGGAGACGCTGGAGTCCCTGAGGGGGGCGTCGCGTGCGCGCTTTCGAATCTGCGCGGACTGCTGCTTATCGATAATGCTGAACATCTGATAGCGCACGTGGCGGAGGTAGTCGATGCCTTGCTGGCTGCAAATGCCCACGTGCGTGTCGTCGTGACCAGCAGGGAACGGTTGCGCATATCGCCCGAGCATACATTCAAGGTCGATCCGCTCGAAACGCCACCGGCGAGTGCCGCGCAAGTCGATATCCTTGCGCATTCCGCGGTCAGGCTGTTCCTGCAGCGTGCAAACGCCATGCAGGTGACCGTGGACGCCGACAGCCGGCAGCTTCAGCTTGTCGGCGAGATGTGCCGACGGCTGGATGGCATACCGCTCGCGATTGAGCTGGCGGCTGCCCGCGTCGCCGACCTCGGTCTCGACGGCGCACGGCGTTGCCTCGATGACCGCATGGCGTTTCTTACCGGCGGATATCGTACTGCCCGGCTGCGCCACCAGAGCCTGCGTGCGACCTTTGACTGGAGCTTTGCGTTGCTCGGTCATAGCGAGCGGATTCTGTTCAGGCGCATTGCGGTATTCGATCGTCTCTTTACGCTAGACGCGCTCGGCGCTGTTGCATGTGACGCGACGCTTTCCCTGGACAGTGCGATCGCGGGAATTGACGCGCTCGTCGCGAACTCTCTTCTGAATGTCCAAATGGAGGGGCCGCGCGTTCTGTACTGGCTGTACGAATCCACGCGAGCGTATGCGCTGCAGAAGCTTTGCGACGAAGGCGAAGTGGAGACGATCACCATGCGATATGAACGCAACTTTAGTCACCTGCCGTCACGGGGTGGTGAGGACCAGCTTAAATCCGAATCTGGCAACGTGCATCGGCCGTCGCCTGCTGCGGTCCATGACACGTTGAATTGGGCGTCTGCGCAAAATGGCAATTTTGCTCTGAGGTGAGATATGTAGGTCGAGCCGCTCGCGCTCTTCTGAGTGCCTGAGCTTCTTTCTTTTGCCCTGCTTGTTCCGCTATTAACTGTCGGAAAAAATTCAAAGGTGGGAGAGTGGGATTTTTGCAGATGGTGCGGCGGTACCCGACCGTCGCAACGAAGTCTATGAACAATAGAAGGAATCTCGGGGCGCCATATGCCGATAAAGCTCTCGTTTGAGGTTCTGGAGGTATTGGATGCAATTGAGCGGACCGGCACATTCGCCTTGGCAGCCGAAGCGCTACATCCAGTGTCGAGGCCATTCTGAAGTGTCGTAGCGGCAGCAAAGTAGAAATGTCGTATCCGGGGTTGGTTTTGACGCTGGTTTTGACGCTGGGTTTGTCTCTGTCTTTAACGGTTTG
>NZ_CAJNBO010000050.1:0-34752 GCF_905221015.1 Paraburkholderia nemoris
ATGAGGAAAGCACTTTATTATGCGCAGGCGCTAGTGATGAAAAGCCATTGCAGAAGGGCAAACGAGTGTCCGTGGCGCGAAACTGCGCATAATCCCAAGATCGTCATAATTACTGCCGCTTCCTGGTGGTGGACGATATCTGGATTCCGCTGGGCGAGTCGTTGCTGATCGCGAAATTCGCCCCGCTCTGGAACGCGTCAATCGACGGATTTGGTAACCATGACCCGGGCAGCGGCAGGTACAACGGGCTGCGCCCACGCTGGGACGTATTGCACCCGGGCCGCGCCTGGGCGGAAAAATGCAAGCCGCGGGAAGAAACACAGGACCATATCGTTCGCGACGTGCTCAATTACTTTTCGACAATCGCTTTTCCAGCGTCTCACCACGTCCTCGGTCCGGATCAGCAACCGGGACAGTGATTGTGTGTAGGGCACGGGGCCGACCGCGAAGGCGGGGCGCTGGAATAGCCAATCGGTTCGGTACCCATGCCATTAACATTCCTATGTCAACAGAGGAAGAATTGAATACCAGCCCCCTGATAGCTCAGGGTCTTTTTTACGCTGTAGCGATTCCATAACATTCAATAAATGTCTACCAGTTGGATCGACATCGCCGACTCGGCTGTAAAGATTGGCTTGGGTGGCATTATCGGCGGCGTTGCGACGCTTATTGCCGGGATGCAAAGAAATAGGCACGAGCTCGCAACTGAAAGGATTGCGACTGAACGCGAGCGAGAGAGAGAGTTACGGTCAAATCGACGACGGCTGCTGGAAACCGCGACCGCTTCGGTTGAGATATTCTTTCGGCTCCACGAAACTGTCGCCAGGGAAGCCGAAGGCGCCGCGCTACGCATCGCGGACCAGCACAACCCCGTGACCGCGAACGAGCGCGAATGGTACCGCAAAGCGTTCCGAGTCTTGTGCGACAAAGACTATGTCGCTGCCGCCGACGAGGCGCGAGCACAGATCACAACGTTGAAGTTAGCCTCTGCGTCAGGCGCTGCAGAGGCGCTTAAGATCGCGATCTCGACAGCCTTGGGGTATCGCGACACCCTGGCCGGCCCCAAGTCGGACGGGATCATACCTAGCGTTGACGTCGCTACCAAGGCAAGAACCGAGTTTCGCGAAAAGTGTTCCTTGTTCGAAAAAGAGCTCGTCGCCTATTACGACAAGATCTAGTGGATGGGCCATGCAGGTATTTCCGTATATCGAGATGCCCTCTCATTACCGCATCACGCGGCCTGCTGCATGGCCTGCACGGCCGCCATGCGGGCGCGGTCCAGCGCGGCAATCGCGCGGGCATTGAAATCATTGTCGCGGTGCGCATAGCGCATGGTCTGCTCGATCCGGCTGTGCCCCATCCAGCGGCTCACCACATCGAGCGGCACACCCTGTTCGACGGCGCGCGTGGCAAACGAATGCCTCAGATCGTGCCAGCGGAATCCGCGTACCTGGGCGGCTTTCAGCAGGCCGGCCCAGTAGGTGACTTCGCGCAGCAGTTCGCCGGCGGCATTGGTGAACACGTGGATCGGGTGCACATTGCCCTGGAAACATTGCGCGCGCCACGCGCTGATGACTTCGAACGCCTCGGCGCAGAGCGGCACCACGCGGGTCCGATTGACCTTCGAATTCTCGTCGCGCACGGTGGCGGTGCGCGCATGCAGGTCGATATCATCCCACCGCAGAGTGAGCTGTTCATTGCGGCGCAGCCCGGTGTTGAGCGCGAACAGCACGGCGGGCTTCACGTAGTCGGTGAACGCGTGATGTGGCTCGAACACATCGTTGCGGCGCGGGTCGCCGTTGATGCGCTCGCGGTGCTCGCGGTTGCGTGTTTCGCGGTCATCGAGCACGGCCCGCAGCCGGTGTTCCTCATCCGGTTTCAGCCAGCGGACAACGCCTGAGCCTTCGTCCTCCTTCGCCATGCCTTCCGCCGGATTCGCGGTGATGATCCGGCATGCGTGCGCGTGGGCCAGCAGGCCCCGGAAGGCGTTCATCTTGCGGTTCATCGTCGCGGGCTTAACGTACTGCGCGGGCGTGCCGCGCGTGGCGGGTTTTTTCACGCGGAAGAGTTCATCGGTGCGCCACTGCGCGAGGTCGGCCATGCCCAGGCGATTCAGCGGCGTATCCATGAAGCCCGCAAAATCCTTGCGGATGTCCGTGATGGTGCGGTCAGCGCGGCTCTTGTTCTTCGATTTGCTGCGGAAGTGCGGGCCGTAGGTCTGCGTCAGGTACTCCCCCACGGTCGGGACCACCCTGGCCCGTTGCGCGTTGTTTTCCCGTGCGGCGTGTTTCGCGATCAGCGTTACGTCATCGTCCTGGCGATGGTCCAGCGTCGCGCCGATTTTTTTCGCCAGTTCTCGCGCCGCGCTCGGGGCCGTGGCAGGGTAATGGCCGACGACCTTGCGGCCATGCCTGCCGCCCGGCGCGATCCACCGGTAGTAATAGGCGATGCCGCCCTGGGGGGTGACCTTCACGCCGAACCCGCGCAGCGCGGCGTCGGCATATTCCTGATATCTGCCGGTGCCGCCTGCCTGCCGGATGGTTTCGAGAAAGTCGCGGTTGATGGTGTAGCGTTGCATGTTGTGCCCTCACTGGTTGAGGTTGTACATCAGAGCGTAGGGCAGTTTTAGGGGAATTTCCGTATGCAACCCTATGCAACCCTACGCACCTCTATGCAACCGTAAGGGCTTGATTCTGTTGAGCTATGCAACTCTACGCAACTCCATGCAACGGTAAAATTGCCCCCGCTAGGGGCCTGGCAGCGGCTTCATACGCTGTCAGATGCTGCGCTGGTTTTCCCCGAGCCGCGCGCCGATGACAAACCGATCACCGATGTGCTCCTGGGTGCGATCGTACGGGACGCACTGGACGCAATCGGATTCATCGCGCCGGATATGAGCCTGCGGGTGCTGCGCAACACCTTCGCCCGTCGTCTGCTGGTGGCCGGTCGAACCAACGAAGATACAAGCAGGCTGCTCGGCCTCGTGAGTCAGCGTACGGCCACCCGCCTTCGCGCGACCATCACCGGGTTGCACGTGACTTGACTTTACGTATTGCTGCGTAGCCTGGGCTATGCCGATCCAACTGGAGCGGCGTAACCCTTCCTGCGGAGTGTTGCATGCCCCACCAGACACCTTTCATGGACATGGCCTATCCCGATGAAGCGGGGCGGCCATGCGCCCTTCAGTTCCGTATCGCTCTTACCGCAACGGCGGAGCGTCTGGCCGTGGTCCATCTTCGTCACGGCAATGCCGAATACCAGAGCCCGATGGAGTCTTCCATTGTCCGGGACCAGCTTCTCAATCGGATTCTCGATGTTCACCTGCGCGGCGTGCCGGTGAACGCAATCCGGCTCGTCGTTGAGAGCGGGGGAAAGTCGTCCCTGTTTCCAATCGACTTTGACGTGGGCGACTACATCAAACGCGGCGATCCGTACGAGGCCACTCACGTGACCACGGGGCGTGGACTGTTCCGGGAACGTGTTGCCATCCGGTCCGAGTCCGTCGTCGCCGGGCGCACTCGTGTACAAACCAGCCACGCCGAACCGCTGGTTGTTCCGAAGGACATTGCTGGCGCTTTGCGCTGAGGCGTACCGTAGCGCGGGCCAGCAGCTCGAAAGGAGGTGCTGTTCCCGCGTCTTTTCCCTCCGGCATAGCGTGCGCGGTCTGACAGAATGCCTGTATCCCTCAGCAACTGCGACGCAAGCGTCACAGCCGTTTCCTACTCCCCATCCGAGACGTCATGACAGCATTGAAGCCGACCGCCGAGCAGCTCGACACACTCGAGACGGTCGCCTCCGGCGCGACGGTAAAAGTGAAAGCGTACGCCGGCGCGGGGAAGACCTCCACCCTTCGAATGATTGCCGAACGGTTCAGCACGAAACGCGGCCAGTACCTTGCTTTCAATCGTGAGATTGCGGCAGAAGCGAAGCAGAAGTTTCCGCGCAACGTCGCGTGTCAGACGGTGCATTCGGTTGCATTTCGCGCCACCGACAAGGCGCTCACGGCACGCCTGAATCTCCCCAAGGAACCGCCTCACATGCTCGCCAGCAGGTACGGGCTCGGGCCTGTGCGCGTTCCGACGGTGATTGGCAAAAACATCGAGCTATCCGTTTTCCAGGTCGGCCGGCTGGTTGCCGACGGCGCTGCGCGCTTCTGCCGGTCCGCTCAGGACGAGCCCGAGTCGTGGCACATCCCCGTCAACGAGATGATCACCGAACAGGCCGCCGACGAGTTGCGCGCGATGTTGTTGCCCTTCGTGGTGCGCCACTGGACCGAGAGCATCGACCCGCATGGGAAGACGGCTATCACACCCGACACGTATCTGAAAACCTGGGAGCGCTCGCGTCCGCAGATCGGCGCGGACTTCATTCTGTTCGATGAGGCCCAGGACAGCGACGGTTTGATGCTGTCTGTCCTGCGGCGGCAGGAGCACGCGCAGATCATCTATGTGGGAGACCCCTACCAGCAGATTTACGAGTGGCGCGGCGCGGTCAATGCCATGGAATATATTAAGGCCCGCGAGTGCGCCCTAACGGAGTCGTTCCGCTTCGGGCCTCACTTCGCCGCGCTCGCATCACGCGTTCTGAGCCTTCTCGGCGAAAGCGTACCACTTCGCGGCCAGGCCAATGTCACGTCGACTTTCTTCGAAGAATATGACCCTACCCGAACCTTCGACGCGATCCTGTGCCGCAAGAACGTGACTGTCATCGGGACGCTGGCAAATGGCCTGCAGAGCGGGCACAAAGTTGCGGTGCGTGCGAACATCGAAGAGATTCTGGCATTCGCCGACGGCGCTGACCGCCTGATGCGGGGCCAACGCACTTTCAGCCCGGCAACGCTCGCGCTATTTGAAACATGGCGCGACGTTCAGGAATACGCGGCGAGTTACGCAGGTCGCGACCTCCTGCCGATCGTTCAGATCATCGATCGGGAAGGCACCGCATACCTGCGGGACCTTCTGTCTCGCGTGTCGCCGGAAGCCGAGGCAGACTATGTCGTTTCAACGATTCACCGGGCGAAAGGTCTTGAATGGAACCGGGTGAAGGTCTGCGGCGATTTTCGCTTCAAGACGGAAGATGACGGCCGCACCACGATGACCGATGAAGAAAAGCGCCTGCTGTATGTTGGGTTGACGCGGGCCAGACATGAAATGGACGTCTCCGAATTGCGCAACGACCTCCTCAAGGTCTTCCGCGACTTTGGCACGCTACAACCGGGGCAATGAAATACCGATCGTCGCCCCTCTTCCGCATTAAAATCGACGTCTGTCTCAATGGCCAGATATGTGATGGCAAGCACCGTTTGACAGGCTGCGTTCTGAGGCGAAAAAAGGCCCGTCGGTTCCAGAGGAACCCACGGGCTGATCGACGGATGATGGTGTGCGTCAGGAAGATTCAGCGACACGGATATGCTTCAGCCACGCGGCCCCTGACGGAAGCCGACTGACGAGCGCAAGGACACCCGCGTCGTCCACGCTCCGCGCGTCGACAAACGTGTCGTTAAGAATGGCCGCCTGGAGGTAAAAAAGAAGAGCAAGCGCACCGGCGCCATGTTCTTCAGCTACCGAACCGAGCGTCTCGACCTCATCCAGAAGTTCGCGAACGAAGGACGACGACTGGCTGGCGCGCTGCATCGTAACGATCGCGGCCATCGCGAGATCCGCAGCCCTGCCCGGATCGTTGTCCGGCATGTCGCTCGCTGCGATCGCTCGGGACTCGACGAGACAGCGCATGACGTCATCAAAAAAATCAGTGCAAGAGTAAGACATTGGCCTGCTCCACAAGAGGCGTGCCGGCAAGCCACCCCGTTCCGGGGCGTGCCCCGGCGGGTGAATAAAAATACTACGGCGGTTGTATTGCGTCCGGTCGCGCCACGACGTGGCTCGACAGATGCGTAGTTCGGTTATCCGCGCAGGCGCCCCACAACGACGCCGGCGAACCTCAGACGCCCCTCGAACGGCGACGGTGGACTCGTGCGAGACGCACGTGTCGCAGCGCCTGTCGTGCCAGACAATGCGGCCGCTGACTGCTGTTCCCACAACAGACATGCGATTGCAAGCAATCCGGCGAGTGCCCCCGCGGTTGTTATCTGCTTTTTCATGAAGAGTCTCCATGCAAAAGGCCCCAACGCTCTTTCGAGGTTGAGGCCTTGCGGATCAGGAACAGGTTTTCGGATGCGCGACCGGGAATACCAGCACGCGACCATCGTTGCAGAGAATGAAGTCACCCGGCTCGCCTCGCGGCTGCTGGATGACAATCGTCGATACGTGCCTCGACGGCCCAGGCTCAGCCTGCGGTTCAATCGTGCAGGCGCACAACGATGAACTGCCTGCTGCAATGAGCAGCATCAAAAGGTTTTGCATAGAAGTTGACTCACAAGGAACAGGAGAACTGCTCACGCGGCCCGCGATTCGAGAGGGATGCTGGCGTGGTGCGTTATCCACTTGCCGTCGACGCGAACGTCACGCATCAGCGTTCCGTTCAGGACGTAGGTGTGGACATTGCCCGCGCGCGGCGTGGCGGGACGAACCGAAACCGTGACGGCTTCGGTTCGTGCATACAGGTCGTACTTTGTTTTCATGGCGTTCCTCGTTGGAAAAAAGCGAGGAAACGCCCCTGTGGGGAGCGACCCCCACAGGGTTAAAGAGAAAAAGAAATTGACGCTCAGGCCGCAAGCGCCTCGACATCGATCACTGCATCGGCTTCGGCAACAAGCTCGGGCGTGTGCGAGATGAAAAACTCGCGCTCATACCCGCCCAGGCGCAGCACCTCGCGCTTCATGCGCAGGAACTGCAGCTTGCGGCGCGTATCCAGCGGCCCATCCGACTCGTCGGTGAACAGGGTCTGATACGGCTGGCCAGCGTTACCCGCCAGATACAGCGCAATGCCACGCGTCAGACATTCGTTGATCCAGACCTTCTGGCCACCCGACATCACCGTGACCGCCTTGGTGCTATCGATGTCAGCGTCGTGCACCAGGATTTCAAATCCCTCGCGCAGTTCACCACTGGCCAGTGCCCGTTGAGTGCGGATCTCGACCGTGAAGCGCATGCCGTAGCAGGCAAGCAGCAGGTCGTTCACCATCTTCGTGAGCGCGGGGCCCGCATCGTCGATCGTCAGTGCGATCAGGCCTTCGTTGCCCAGACCCTTGGCGAGCAGCTTCCAGCTGGCGATCTCATCAGAGATGCGGTTTGCGCGCGACTGCGTCGCGTCGAATCCCGCAAGCTCTTTTGCGACCGCCTGCCGCTCGACTTCACGCGTTGCCTGCGAGCGGATCAGTGATTCGATCCCCGCGTCTTCGCCGGTGATGCCTTCGCGACACTGCGTCAGTTGCCTGTCCAGTTCAGCAATGGCGGCCGTCACGTCCCCAACGCCGAGGCGAGCAACTTCTGCGTCGACCTCCTGTGCCTGCGTGGAGAGGTTCGCCTGCTGAGACTGCCGCCGCTCGCGTACAGCCTTCGCCTCGCCGTCCACAGCAGCCAGTTCTACACTGACTTTGCGAACGCCTTCGGTTGCTGCATCGAGCAAAGGCTTACGGGCCGCGAGATCGACAGCCGTCTGCAGTTCACGGCGTGTGGCCGCAATCTGATCGGACAGCGACTTCAGTTCGGCGCGTCGGGTGACAAGCTGCTGCACCTCGGGTGTGAGGCGATCAACCGCTTCCCGGCTTGCGCGAAACGCCACGCGGAGGTTGTTGAGCGAAATGCGCTGCTCTGGAACCTTCGCATCCGCTTCACGCGCCTGGGCAAGCAGGGGGCACGTGTTATGCATCGCGTGACCCGCACAGGGAACGGCAGCGATAACGCTTGCCTGCTGTTCCAGAGACCGGAGCAACGAGGCCTTCGACTCACCTTCGGACGTGAGCCCGTTGATGCGTGAAGTCGCCGCGGTCAGCTCCAGCTGCTTCGCCTCGAGTACTGCGATCGCCTGCTGCAGCGGCTCGACACCGGCCTCCAGGGTTAGCAAACGCGCCTGTGCACCATCGCGCGCGTGAGCGGCCCCCAGGATTGCGTCACGCTGCACAATCACCGCGTTGTGACCGGCAATCGCGCTACGCAACGCCGACCGTCGCTGCTCGAAGCGGCGATCATCAGCCGCCCCGTCGTTTGCAAGTGTCTGCAGCGACGCGGCGATCTGGCTGCGCCGCAAGGCCAGTTCCCTCAATCGGGCCTGTGCGCTTGCGTTCGCAGTCTGTTTCGCCATCAGTGCAGCACGTTGATCAGTCAGCGCGACCGTCCGGGCATTCAGCGTCTCCCGGCTCTGGCGAGCCGTGGCGACTGACTGGATGTCCGAAGCGATAGCCTGATCGATCTGCGCGGCGCGATCGCGCTTTGCGGCCAACGCCACAAGCTGCTGGTGAGTGGCATCAAGCGCGCGGCCGAGACTCTTCACGACGTCGCCGGCTTTCGCCGACAGCGTACGCAGGTGGTCGATATGCAGAAGCTCCGCAAGCAACGCCTTGATCTCGCTTGCGCCATAGGACGCAAGCGGTCGCCGGTTCTGCGCGGAGAACACGCTGGTGAAGAAAGCTTCCAGCGAGCCGCACACTGATTCGACGCACAGATCATAGGTATCGGCCTTGCCGTCGGACACCGTACCCTCGGCCGTCTGCATCGGCTCCCATTGTCCGGCCGCGTTACGCCATGCCAGGAAATACTCGGCCTTGCCAGTTTTTCCCGGCTTGCGAAACGCGAACGACGACCGGTAACGCACGCCCCCATGCTCCCATTCGAACTCCTTGAGTGCATGCGTGCCGCAGACGTGGTCCCAATAGGAAAACCCGTCGACAGACAGCTTTGATGCGTGTGACGGCATGATCCTGTACGGATGCAGGTTGTCCATCAGCGTGGATTTCCCTGCGCCGTTGGGGCCCGTTAACGCAATGAGGCCCGTGGGTAGCGACTCCAGATCGAGCGTGACGCTCTCGCGCTTCATCCCGTCCCGAACACCGGTAAACCCGCTAAGGGTAAGTTTCAGTGGGCGCATGAGGCTACCTCCGGATGGGGTGCATCGAAGAGGTAGTCGGACGGCAGCCACGGCACATCATCGTCGTTGGCGTACATCGTGCCGACGACAGGATCTGCCGCGGAACGCGACGCGGCCGAAGCTTCTGCTGCAGCCGCTTTTTCGGCGGCCAGCTGCTCTGCCGCCTTCGCTTCAAGCGCGCCCGCTACAGCTTCCTCAACGAGGCCGCATGCGAGCGAGTAATCAGCGCTCGCTTGGCGCAGCAGCGCATCCCAGTTGTCACACCCTGTCAGCGCACGGAGCTCGCGAGAGCCCCACTGGCTAGCAAAGCCGGTCTCGAATGACCACAGCAGGTTTTGCATCTGCACGTCGGGCACCAGCGCGAGGTCGGCGCAGGCCGAATCGACGCGCTCGGCGAGAAGCAAAAAGCGGCCCTTCTGCGCGATCACCGCACCGCGGCTCTCACCGAAAGGTTGATGGAAAATGCCGGCGCTAAATCCAGCGTGGACCGTGAGGACCTTCTGGATGTCGCGAGGCGCACGTGATGCCGAGAAATGCCGGACCCATTTGGTGCCGGCGGGATAAAGACCAAACATGAGGACACTCCAGATAAAAAGTCGGCGGAGTGCATCCCTGCAGGGATGATTCCCCGCCAGGGTTAAAAGAAAAAATGGATGCAGCGAACTGCGATCGATGCGTCAGTGACGCGGGTAAATCTGGTTCCAGTAACACGCGGGCAGCGTGCTACCGGAACACGACTCGTGTCCCGCGCGGGAGCGCCATCCAGGCCGCTCCCGCTACATGGCGGCTACGCCGCGAAAAGATCATCATTGAGCCAGTCCAGCGTTAAAGGCTGTGCGCACGCAGGCGTCAAGGAAGTCTCCGAAACTGCCGGCGCTTCCACACCGACGGCGGCCGCAGGATGCGACAGCACCACCGCCAGGGGCGGTACATCGGCGCCTTCTTCCGGCTGAGAGTCGATGCGCGCCAGAACGCCAACCGCAATCGCGTCCACATCGCCCGAGACCAGCAGCTGCAAACAATCCTGCAGCGGCCTCGCATCGACGCTTGCCAGTTCGGCCCACCGCGCGAGCTTGCCCTCGACAGTCGTCTCGAGACTGATGCCCTGTGCACGGCTGCGCACCACAGGCAGCACGCGCGATTCGACCTGGAGGCCCGCAGCGCCAGAAAACAACGCCTTGATCGCTTCACGATCCACGCCCTGACGATGCTCCTCGTCGACCTGCCAGCGCACTCGAACGAACTTGTCAGTGGCATCGGCGGCGATTTCAGCCAGGCGTGCCATGTCGGGCGGCCCGTCGAAATCGACGCAGACCATCTGCCGTGAGGGGGTCGCGACGAGCGTTGCCGCCGCCATCCCCGGATGCACCTCCCACGAGAGATAGCCCTTCTCGCCCTCTTCGCCGTAGTGAAACCGGCCGATCGATCCGGGGTAAGCTACAAGTCGGCCTTCACGCGCCCACTGCTGTGCCTTGTGAATGTGGCCGAGCATGAACCCGTCGCATTCGGCCTCGAAGAGCGCCGTGAGCGAAAATTCATGGTCGAAACCCGCCATCGTGACGCCGTGTTCGGTCGTACAACCGTTCACGGTGCCGTGTGACACGCCAACCGTCGGAATGCCAGCCTCGCGCAGCCTGAGGTTCACGCGGCCGGCCGCAGCAAGATACGAGGCCAGCACTTCGCCCAGATCCGTCGCAGCCGCCAGCGCACCAACGCTCGCGGCGAGCTGCCCCTTGTTGACGGTGGGCAGGCAGGTGAAGACCGCCTGCGGCGGCACCGCGAGCAGATCCGACAACTCCGCTGGCGAAAAGACAGGACCGTGCGAGCGATGGAAGTGTCCGTCAGCCAGTGCGACCTGACAAACGGTGTCCGCGACGAACACCGGATGCACGCTGCCCATCAGCGCGAAGTTATCGAGCGTGCCGGGTGGCTCGTGCGAGAACGTCCCCTGGAGCATGAGCACGGGTGTCACTTCGGCCAGACGGTGAACCTGTCGGGCTAGTGCGTTCAGCGCGGGCGAGTGTGCGTCGAGCCGGTGGTCCGTCGAGTCGCCCGAAATGACCGCGACGTGGACGCGCTGTTCGAGAGCGTTACCTACTGCATAAGAAAAGCATCGATCAGACTCGGCCAGGTTATCGGGCGAGTAATGCAGGTCAGAAAAATGTGCGATCTTCACGAACGCCTCCTGAAGAAAAAGAGGCTACCCATGGGCAGCCTCGATCAGTGATCACCGCAACGCGGCGCATAAAAAGACATCAGGTGAACGGCAGCAGATCGCGAAGCCAGTCATCGGATGGCAGGGTCTGGACCCACGTGTCGTTGGCTCCGTTGTCGTAGGCATCCGCAAGCTTCGTATTGCGCGAAAAGCGAGGGGTATTGAAATGCACACCGTAGTCGCTGCGACCAAGTCGATAGGCCTGTCCGGTCGCCCAGTTGCGGCACGCAGTCCCGGCCCTTTCGCTCAGCATCCCAACAACAGCGGCGAAGGACCAGACAACCCTGATTTTCCAGCCGTACGAGAATTCGCTTTCGCGCTCCGTTGCAAATGCTCGATTCATATGGGTTTGCTCCATCGGAATAGGTTAAGTGGGCTGTATGGCAACGCAGCACTCGCGAAGCCAGGACACCGGACGGGCAGAAATCTCCGTTCCGGCGACGCTACAAGCTCGCGATAGTTGCTTCCTCGATATCGGTGCCGGGCAGCGGTGCGTCAGGGTCGAGCAATACCGCAAGACAGGCCGGGACATCGATGCTTCCGTCGTCCGCAGTCAGCGCGTTCAGCGCGTCATCCCTGCTCATTAGAGACCCTAGTTCCGTCGCATGACGAAGGGCGGCGTCGAACAGTGAGCGTGAATCGGACACGCGTAGGTCTATCGAAACGCGAAACAGGTGTGTATCGGACATGATTGCTCCGTTTTCAGAATTCAGAATATGGCCGCCGAAGCGGGCTTGTTCGATGCGCATGTGCGCGGTCGAAACCATTTGAGCAAACACCGGCTTGCTGAAATGTTCTCGGTATCGAAACGGGAAGGAACCAGCCCCGAAGGGCTGGCAAGGGTTGAAATAACGTCAGGTATCAGTCGAGAAAGGTCGGCTGTCTTGCCGCGACAATCTCCCGATCGAACGCTTCACGGTCGGTCAGTGCCTGTGTGAGTCGCTCGTTCATCTGATCGACGTCGTGCTCGCGATCGGTCCAGCCGCGCCCATACCTGGTATGCGCGTAGATGCGGAAGTCCTGTTTGCGATCATCCGCGGACAGGCCAAGTCGCTGAAGCAGGTCCGACATGCGGTCGCGCTTATCTTCGAGCGTTTCCGGAGCCTCTGCCGTCGCCGGCTGTGCCGAAAGCACGTGTCGCAACAGCGGACCGGTGGCAGGCGAAGTGCTTTTAACCGCCGGAGACGCTCCGGATGAGTCTGTCGCCGCAACTGCGCTCAGGCCAGCTTCGTTCGTACCAGAACTTTCGCCCGTTGCTGTATCGGCGGACGCATCCAACGCGGCGCCTCCAGCAACCGCGTTATCGATCGCTGTATGGACATCGCCACCGAGGCGCACGACATTGCCACCTGCTTCGATGAGCGCAACCGCGCGACTCGCCGTATCGAGCGCCGATGGAGCGTCGTCGGCTGCGTCGAGCAGCGCACCGATATCAATGTCGGCATCGAGCACGGTGAGCATCTGACTGGTGCGCACTGCTTCTCCGTTCTCGTTGATACGCGTGATGTCGAACTCACGCTTGGTGATCCAGAAGCGCGTGCCTGTCAGTTTGCCCCTTGCTAGCTGCACAGTCTGCATCGCCGAATAGGCCTTCTGTAGCACGTAGATCGAGTTCGTCGGCAATTCAATCAGCCCAAGCCCCTTGATGTCTGGAACCGCGAACACGAAGCTCGCAGACAGATTGCAGTGTCGCGCCTGATACTGGGGACACTGTTCGGGATCGCAGATGCCGTCCGGAATTGCTTCATCCTGGCGACGGATGACGGTGCGCCCGCCAAAGTGCCGCACTGCGCGTTGCGCACGCGGATCGCGCTCGATCTTTGCGTACGTCATGCAGTAGCGGATTCCATCGCGCTCGTACTGGGAGAAGAACTTGCGACCATTTGTGCCGTATACGGTCATCTGGTTGGGCAGGTTCTGCATCCAGTCATTGAACGCGAACAGCACCGGAAACCGGTAGAGCTTCACACCGTCGCCGCGATCATCACCGTACAGTCGAAGGATCTCGTCGGCCACGTCCGGGCTGTTGAAGTCCGAGCGCCGGCAGGTGAAATACGGCGTGTTCTTTGGCACAAGTGCGTTCTTGATGTTGCACTTCGATTCGATCACCTGGGCGATCGCGTCGAACGGATGGCCCTGGGCGACCATGTCGTTGTAGATGCCGATGGCCTGCGCGTTGCTGCGGGCCTTTGACGTGAGCACCTTGATGCCGGGGCGGATATGACCAATAACGGGCGGCCGCAATGCCCGTTCCTCAACGACGCTGCGCGCAGGGCCGTTAAGCAGATTGACGACAGCGTTCATGAAGGTTTCCTCGCAAGAAAAAAGATTGCCGTGGTGCGCAGTTCGCTGGCCGACTGCTCCAGTTCGTGCGCTGCCGCCTCTCCGCGACGTTCGGCTACGTGTGAAAGAAAAATGCGGCGCTCGGGATCGCTAAACGCAGCAACCTTCGCAACCTCGCAGCGGTGCCGCCATGCCGGCGGCGCCGTATCAACGGATGCGCGCTCCTCCTCGATCGTGTGACTGATCGTTTCGGCAATTCGCAGATCCAGACGGTCGGGAAGCAATGAAGACCTCCTGTGGAGACAGAACACAACGGACGAAAAAAAACGCGTCCCTCGGTGTGAGGAACGCGTCTTTGGGATTCGATGAAAAATGACCTGAGCGCCACAACCCTTCCGGGGTCGTGGCGCTCAGGGAGCCGAGGGCTCATATACGAGGACGTAAGTCGTCCTCGCGCAGCATGGTCACGCTGCGCAACAGCCCATTTTCGGAGAGAAACATTCCGCCGCAGGATCACGGTTCAGTCCACTTCGATCGTTCTACCCAGACGGGCTCTGGAGAGAGAACACCCGGTGTCCGGGTCCGAACGATATCACGGCGCAAGTGAATGCGGCCAGAGACGAGTTTTATGACTGAATGAATGGGGAGCGCTGGCGAGGCGCTCATCAGCAGAAAATTCCACACCAGTTGCCGTCTGGTCGGAGCATGCTCAAGGCACGGCTTGTACAGAAGATGGACTCCGGGCTAGCCGGGTCAAGGTCGATGCGTCAGAGACGCGAGAAGTAGAGTCAGTATTGCCTGGATACGCGCGCCGAACACCCCAAAAGATGAGGAAAACAGTGCAGCTTTTGCCTATTTGCATGTGCGTTGGCGCACGCAGAATGGCAGGTGAGAGAGACCACCCGAAAATACCTATGGCCGCAGTTCCTGATTTTCTCCCGGAGCCAGAGCGCCCGGACAAAGACACACCGACCGGCGGGAACGCACAGCCGAGCGGATTGAAGCCGATCGAGCGTCTGACAAGCGATTCGCGTATCGACCGGATCCGGCCGGAATCTGACGCGAAGACGGTGCTCCGATACAGCTCGCTGTTTGCCCGCACCTACATCCGCTCAGACTACAACTTCTGCGCAGCGAAGATCGCGGTCGCCCGCGGCGGGAAAACGCGCGCGCTCGAGAAGGCACTGCGCGAAACGTCCGAATGGCTGCGCAAAACCGAGCAGTGGCTCCTGCGTTTCGAAGCTCGCCCTATCGAACTGCCACACGACATGATCGAGCTCACCATCACGCGGCCTCTGGCCGGCCTGCTGGTGCGGTGCCTCACCCAGTACGACCGCGTCTATGTGCGCGCGACCGAGCGCCTCGCGCGCGGAAAAATCACGGACGAACAGCGGCTCGGCATCCTCAACAACGCGGAACGCAAGCTCAGGTTGATCGTCCAGATCTGCATGCCGGACAACGACCAGTACACCGCCGACGGCGAGCGCCGCGAGAAATAGCCGCGCCGCAGCATCGCCAACCACAGCCCGCAGCCGTACCGACGCGACTTGACTTTGCGCACGGATGAATAGGCTCGGACTGTCAACCTGTTGGAGAAACCATGGATCTCAGGGAAATTCAGAGGCTGCATGCCCAATACAACGCGCAGCCAGTTGTCATTGACCTCGCAAGTCACGCCGCTGCCATGCCCGCGCTGCCTGTACCCGACGACCGCTCTGCCCGCCCGGGGTTGCTCGCCGGTATGCGCCGGGCGACGAAACCCGCCTTAATCGCGCTGGCTGTCGGAGCACTGGCTGCCGCTGGTGGGATCAGCGCCGCCCACATCTGGCACGCACTGCATGAGTCGGCTGCGAAGTCGCCGGTGATCGCGACATCGGCGGCATCGGCGCCAGCATCGACCGCGATCGGTGAGGGTGGCGACATGCCGGTCAATGCGGCGCCGGCGCGACCGCTCACCTCCTCTGACTTCGACGGAAAGCAACGGCAGGTCGCGCCATCCGCTCTTTCGATCGTGGACCCACGCGCGCTGTCTCTGCCAGCAACCATTGGGGCATCGTCAGGCGCCACTGCCTCGACCACGCGCGCCGGGACAGCGGAACAAAACGTCGCTGCTTCTCCGATTCGAGCCCACTCGGTGAGTCAGACCGCCGTAGATCCCCAGCCGACCGCATCTGCCCAGCCAGTACAGCCCGCCCCTGCGCAGCCTCCGGTGCCATCGGTCGCGTCCAGAAAGGCCACACCCGCCGATGCGGCGTCGCCTGCGCTCACCACCGCCGTTCCGAAGGTCGCCTCCGTGCCAGCTCAGGCCGCGAGCGCTGAGCTGGCCGCTGCAAAACCGACCCTGCGCCCCTTGCATCACCTTACGCGCCGCACTCACGCTGCAGAGACTGGCGATGCACCCGCCACCCCCGAACAACCCAAAGCGCCCGCCGGAAAGTCCGGCGACGTGCAACTTTTCTGAAGAGGCCAATCTCATGAAGCCGCAACCTCTGAACGTCACCCTGCTATCGGCAGGTCTGTCGATCCACGGCAACGTCATCCTCGACCACGGCCTGAGCAGCTTCGGCATCGTCGACGGGAACGTCATCTCGAACGCCGGCCTTGTGCATATCGGGCTGGGTGGCATGGTCAAAGGCCAGATCGAAGGCGAACACGTGCGCGTCGACGGCACCGTCGAGGGCGACGTCCACTCGCGTGGCGTACTCGAAATCAACGGACGCGTGAAAGGCAACGTCTACTACTACGGAACCATTCGCCTCGGCCCCCGCGCGTCGCTCGAAGGTCAGATCAAGCGCAAGAGCGAACTGACCATCGAAAATTCGAGCAACGTCCAGCATCTTTCGCGTGCGGCCGCCGGCAACACGTAAAACCGCAACCACATCGAATCTCAACCCCGGGGTATAACGTAATCAATCTCCGAATCCGTAGTGAGTTCTGGGGCTCCGCAGCCCTCGTTTCTGCGTTTTTCGCAATGTCCTTTGCGGTGCTGGTCACGACAACCGGCGGCAACGCGCCAATCCAGGCCGCAGGCCTCGCCGCGCTCATAGCGTTCGCGCTCGAGTATGCCCGGCGCCAGAAGCTGGCCAGACTCCGATCGGAGTTCGCGCGATCCGCCCGGTCAACGAACTGCCTCATCCTCATCAATGGCGTCGTCGCGGGCTCAGTCCCAGAGCCGGATTACATCGAAATGCGAATCCGGTCGATGCTCGATCCGCGGAACTATGTTGGGCAGTTCTTTGAGGTGGCGCGATTCCTACTCATCTGTCTCGCGGTGACTGCGGTAGCAATGCCCGTACTGCTCTTCTGGTGGCTGGTTATTGCTGCGGCTGTTGCACCGGAAAGGGTTCTCCCCAACCTGACGCCGTTTTACGCGATCATGGCCGCAGCGCCCTCGATTGCCTCGACTGCGCCGTTGATTGGCCAGGTTGCCAGAACGATCCTCACCATGGGCGCGATGTTCAGCGTACTCACGAGCGGTGCGCTGGGCTTTTTCTCCAGCCGTTCTCCCATCACGAACGTCTTTCAGCGAGCGGTAAACGAGCGACTGCGCCGCATTACCGGCACCGTCGCCCGGGGCGACGTCGGTGTATCTCGCACCGTTGCCACCTCCGCAGACAGCAGCGATCGTTCCGCGCGCGCGGCCTGAGCACGGCCGTCTCTCGACCCCTGCCTCAGCCAATCGCCGGCGTCCCCGGCCGCGATTGGCTTCTCGCCGGTAGGGCGATGGATCGTGAATGTCGACCGGAATCTCAGGCTTCAGCGGAGAAAGCGATCAGAGTGCGTATTCCAGTGACCGCCGCGAAACTACGCAATGGCCGATTCGATGACGAACCGCGAGACCGGGTTCTTTTTGATGGTGGCGATGGTGAGTGTGTCACGCGCGCGCGTCATGGCGACGTAGAAGAGGCGACGTTCTTCCGACTCGGTACTCTTTTCGTCAGGAACGACGCCTTCCTCCGCGCGCGTGATCCACACGTGGTTCCATTCAAGGCCTTTGGAACTATGCATGGTCGTGAGCACCAGCGCGCCGTCCGTCGGCTTGTTATTGTCGCGCTTCAGATACTCGATGCGCTCGGCAAACGTGCCGTTCAGGCGTGACACGACGTCGTACGTTGCCTGGATCGCGCGCTTCGCCCTGTCATCGCGCGCGTACGTCATCATCATTTCCAGCACGCCGTCGAGCGCGAGCGCATAGAACCTGCGCTCGCACATCTGCGTCCATTCCGCGAGCCGCTTCATGAACGCACGGTACGCGCTCGCCGTGTCCTCGGGCAGACCAAGAGCCACGAGATCCTTCTTCGCCCGTTGGATAAGCACCGCACCCATATCCCGATGCAGTGCACCGAGGTGGGTTGAACTCATCCCCGTGTATCCAAGGACAGCGTCCAGTCCATTCTGTTTGCGCCCTTCTGCGATCTGTAGCAGGTTGCACATGAGCGCGCCCTGAGGGCCGTTGAGTACCGAGGCGCCGGATGCACGGTAATACGGCACACCGTGTGAGCGACAGACGGCTTCAATCGGGTCCAGTATGCGATTTGTGCGTGCGAGAATGGCGCACGAATTACCCGCGACGAGTTGGGGTTGCAGGTGCTCCACTGCGGCCACTGCGTCCGCGTACTCATCATCAAAGCGGCGCGACGCGATAGCGCCACCTGCACCCCGTTCTGCGCGCAGGATCTTCGCAATGCGGTCGACGTTGTTACGGATCACGCGGTCGGCCGCCGCCAGGATTTCGCTGCGGCAGCGGTAGTTACTGCCGAGCACGATGCGCTGCGCGTTGAAAGAACTGGCGAAGCTCTCCATGCCGTGAAACCCAAGCGCTGCGCGAAAGCCATAGATACTCTGGTCATCGTCGCCCACTACTGTGACGCGCGCGCCGGCGTCCGCGTGAAGCTCAACCCAGCGGTATTGCAGCGGATCCGTGTCCTGGAACTCGTCAACGAGCAGATCGGTAAAGCGGTAAGCCTCGATATCGCCCGCCTCCATCCCGGCCACGGCCAGGCGCAGCATGTCCTGGAAGTCGATCTTGCCGTTACGCTCAAGTGCTTCCTGGTAAGCGTGATACAGCTGTGCGTCGGGGCTGCCGGCCTCGACACGTCCGAAGTTGGTCTTGATCCGTTCGATAACCGGGATCACCTCCTCGGTTTTCCACTGCAACCCCAACTCGGCCAGCACGCGAGCAATAAGACCCGCGCGGTCGCCGTCAGTCGCGATATCGCGCTTGCCAAGCTGGCGGTTTGCCAGCGAGTGGAACGTTCCCGCGATCAGCCGATTCTTTGCGCTGGCGCCGGCCAGCGCGAGGATGCGATCGCGCAGTTCAACGGCGGCGTCCTTGCTGAACGTCACCGCACCGACCACCGCGTGCGGATCGGCGAGCAGCAGCGCCGCCTTCGCGGCGATCGTCTTCGTCTTGCCCGCACCCGGACAGGCGATGGCAACACAGTGCCGGCGCAGCTCCGCGACCTCGCGCTGCTGCGCATTGAGCCCGTCAAGCATCGTAGGCTCCGGTTAGCGGCCGCGCACCGTCGTCATCAGGCGCAGGTGGGTCATGTAGCCGCGCACGCCGACGGGATGGAACTTGCGCAGAAAGCGGGTGGTTTCCTCGTCCATGTCCGACTGGTCACGCACACCGTTCCAGACGAGGAAGTCGAAGTGATCCATTACCTTGTCGAACTTCATCAGGAGCGCAAGCAGCCGCATCGAGAAGCGCGAGTAGGCTTCGACTGTGATATCGAGTGAAGGCTTGGTAACGGTCGGCGCGAAGACGATGTCGCCCTGCTCGCGCATCTTCGTTTCGGTCTTTTCCCGGAAGCCTTGCGCGACGCTTACCTGTTCGTCAACATAGGCCTCAAGCTCACCCACCTGCTTTTCGAAGAAGGCCGTCACCGCGGCCTGATCGTCGGCGCCGAACGTCGAGCGCCCGAAACGCTGCATGTTGATGCTCATGCGGTTCAGGTACGGCCACCACTGCTCGAAGAGCGGCTTCAGCCGCGTATGATTTAGCCGCACGGCGGCCTGCACGACAGCCGCGCCTGACAACTGGCGGCTCATCAGTTCGCGGCCGATTTCACGACGGCGCTGCACGATTGCCGCGCGCTCTTCCGGTTTCAGTTCACGGAAAAGCTTGCGCGTACGTGCCACCTGCTCGCGCTTTTCCTGCGCTTCCGACTCGCTGATCATCCCCTCTTTCTGCAGGGTGTTTGCAGAGTCTTCCATCTGCTGAAGTTCGAGCTCGATCTCGCCACCGTCGGCGCCGTCGGTCGTCGCAGGCGCGCCCAACGTGGGCGTTGCATCAGAAACGTGCGCGTGCGCGCTGGCACCCGGTGCAGGCTGTCCGGCGGCGATCGGTTTCGCAGCTTCGAGGTTCGTCTCTTCCGTCATCGTGGTCATGGTTTTCCCTGTTGAAAGTACGCGCGCAACCGCGCGCGGCATGACCCTATTGTTACGATGCCATCACTTCACAGTGCCCCGAAACATGGGCAATTTTGAGTCGCTTTCGCGGGAACGACAGCCGGTTAGCGGCGAATTAGGGGATACCGACGGAAGGATCGGTGCAGGCCGCCAGACAAGCGGGACAGCGCGCCACGACAGACGGCGGCCGTGGGCGTGAAGAGTGGGATGTTTTGGGGAGGAATCGCTCGAACCGGTTTAGCCGGTTCAGACACATAACCCGGAAAGCTGCAGTATTTGTCGAGCTTTCCGGGAAAGTTGTTACTGGAAGGAGGATGCGGCCTTCCACAGCAGCGTGCCGAGAACCGCAGCGATCGCGATCCAGTACTGGGCCAGCACAGGAAACGGCGCGGCGAGGACGGCAAAGGCTACCCCAAACACGAGAAGTATCCCGTGGCCGGCCAGATGGAAGGAGAGCGGGCTTGCGAACCCTGCTGCCGATGCCTTGATCTTGCGCCTCGCAGAGCCATCGACAAACGCGGCAACGCAGAAGATGAACGTGCCCAGCAACCACAGTTTCATCACGCTCGCGCGGTAAATCGCGCGGTACAGCTCAAGCCAGAAGTTGTGCACCCAGTAATGGGCGAACTCCGCTGTCCCGCCGTCACCGATGTCCCCTGAGGCTGATGCGTCGAGTGTCGCACGCACCGCCCCGGTTTCGACAAACCAGCGCTTGAACCGCTCGTTGGTCAGGCGCACCACTTCATCTGACTGTTCAACGCCGACGACGTGCTGTACGGACTCCACCTCTTCGGGCGGCACCGAGAACAGGGACCGGTCCGGGAGGGCGGGCATCACAAAGATGGCGAGTAGCGGCACGAAGAAGAACCACCACTTTATGTGCGAGACGAATCGGCTACCAGCCATATCTGTGCACTCCCCATTCGATGAGGACGGCCCCGAGTCGCACCAGCATGTACAACGGGAACACGATCAGCCCGGTTAATCCAAGGTAGAAGTGGACCGGCCGACGGATGATGAACAGCGCCATGGCGTAGGCCATCGCCCCTGCCCCATGCGAGAACTCCTCGGGGCGGGGCGCGTCAACTTCGTCCTGTGCCAGAGCGGTTGATAGCGCGCGGCGCGCCACCCCGGAATCAACTCTCGAGAGCTTCGCAATCAGGAAAAGTCTGAGCGACATCATAGTCCTCGAAGTAGAGACGGAAGTTCTCACCTGTCAATGCGCGAGCGGCCAGCTGGAAGGCCGCTGAGCGCTGGGTGATGGATTCGGGGCACCGTTCGTCGACCATCTCGGTACCGCGCGCTTCATGGCGGGCCTCGAACTCGGTGATGGGCTCGAACATCGGCGACCAGACGTAATAACGCTCGCCGTCACGCGCTACATAGCGGCGTGCATACAGCAGGTGCGCGTGGCAGAACAGCCCCTGCATGAACGCGATATGCGAGTTACCCGTCTTGCGTGTTTGCTTGTAGGCGGCAATGGCGCTATCCAGCATCTCCTTGATGAGCGGTTGCGATTCGCCCATGAATTTCTCCCCGATGAAGTCGGCCACGCGTGTGCAGGCGAGTTCCAGCTCCGGCGCCAGCGTGAACACAGGGATCAGGCGGGACGACAGTTTGTGCTCGCGGATGATTTTTTTGAATACGGCAGACATGCGTAGGTTTTCAGCCTTGAAGGATTGGAATGCGGCCCTGATACACGGCGGCGCCCGAGATGCGCATGAAGTACTGCAAATTGGGCAGACTATGAATCAGGCGGGTTGGTATGAGCGGAGCCTTCTCCAGTTGCAGGGAGCGCGAGATACCACCGGAGAATTCGCCGATGTGCGACTCGCTTCCCGTATTCGTACTGCCAGTGATCGTCAGATTACGGATGGCGGTCTCGCCAACCTTGTCCGAAAACCACTGTGCTGTATCCGTGTCTTCCAGTCTAAGAATGATCTGATTGTTCAGGTTGCCCAAAACCTGCAGCATTTTTGCGGCGTTTCCAAGTTTTGCCTCCAGATCCGCCCGCGTCTGGAAAGCGACGAACGCCTTGAAGCCCGCGCCGCGCCCCTTGTTGAGAATCTGGATCACCTGCTCGTTGATCGCTTCTGCCACCTCGTCGATGATCAGCACGACGTCGGGCGGCACGTCGTAGAAGTTATAGATTGAGCCGCACACTGCCGAGACATCCGCGAGCAGCATCGAAGCAATAGCCTTCGCAACAATGCTGTTCGACAGCGAATCGAGACCGATATGCAGGATCGCCTTCTGGCGGATCACCTTCTCGATGGTCCACACTTCCCGCCCATCTTCGAAGTCGTCGACCTTCGGCGCGAGCATGAGACCGGTCTCCCCTGTCGCTAGCATCTGAAGCATCGGCAGCGCCGACGCGATGATCCGCATGTAGTGCTCGCGATCGTGCGTGTGCGTCGCGATCAGCCCGTCAATAGCTTCGTGACCTCGCTCCTGTGACGCGAACCGCGCGTTGTACAGCCCGATCATTCCGTCAACGAGCGACGCCCCATTACTGCGCTGCGCCTGGCGGGTCGTTTCAACGGCAACTTCCTCTTCCCAGTTGGTCAGGCCGTTCTCAGCGAAGAAGCGCCGCAGGGCCTTTTCCAGCAGGGTTGCGATTCCCGACTGTGCGTATTTCAGGATCGAGCGCAGGTTCGGCTTGTCGCCGATGTAGAGCTCACCATTGACCGAACGGCTGATGAAGAGGTATGCGAAGTCCCGGAACGGTCCCTCCTCCATCAGCTGGGAGATCCGCGCTGGGATTTCGGATGGCTGCGACCAGCTATCGAGCGGTTCGAGTCGCACCGACTCCGAGGGCTTTGCCTGATTGAAGTACAGGAACTTGCGCCCGGTGCGCGCGGCTTCCTTCTCGGCACGCAGCTTCCAGTCCTTGTCATTCTTCGGGTCAACGTTGATCAGCACGTCACCCAGGTGGATAACCTGCGTCGAAATTACTTCATACGTGCGCGTCTTGCCGGAGCCCGTCGTGCCGCCCACGGCCGTGTGACCGCCCATCGACTTGTAGTGAAATGGCACAAGCGCCTTCTTCGGCTCGAGCCCGTGAATCCACGACGCGCCTTGCGGCATGCGATCGCGAATACTGTCCTTCGGTGCGAAGATCTTCTCGATGGCCGCCTCGATCTTGCGGCCCGGCTTCGTCTTGTTGAGCCAGCGCGGCAAACCGGGAATGTCGGTTGTCGGCATGCGCAGAATGTCATGGGCAATCTGACAGTGCTTCTGCGTCCACTCATAGCCGATACCCAGATACATCGAATTGGCTTCGTCGCGCATGCGCTTCTGGATCTGCAGCAGCTTGGGGATCGGCAAGGTGGTCAGCCATTTCGTCGAAATGGCCATGCGGAACTTCAGCGCACGCCAGATCTGCAGCGATCGCAGCAGCAGGAACGCAAGCCCGACCAGAGCGAACGCCCAGCCGTATGGCATGCCCGATAGCGGTAGAACGAGGATCGCCGCAAGCCACGCAACAGCCGCGCGAAATTCGTAGATCGGGCGAAAATGATTGATGTAGCCTGTAGTCATGCCGGGCGATCCAGAATCAGTTGGCCAGCTCGCGCAATGAGCGTGATCTGGGTCGACTCGTCGGCCACCATCAGGCTACGCTTGCGCATGTGTTCGACGAGGGTGCTGCTGGCCACGCCATAGCTGCCGATCAGCCGCTTCTGGATGACGAGCCCCTTGTCACTCCACTTCACCCCTTCCTTGCCTGCTGCAACGTCCTCACGCATCGCCTGGAAGAGTTCACGGATGAGGTTCGGTACGCCTTTGAGCACTTCGTCAGCGGCCTGGGAAGCCGATGTTTCAGCCGGGGCAGCGTGCGCTTCGCGACTCGTGGCCAGCGGTCCCGACTTCATGGCAGAGGGGTCGACCGCCGACTGCGCAGCGACGGGTGTGGAGGGTGCCGGGCTGGAAGTAATGCCGATGACCTCGTGCAGGGACCGCGGCCCGCGCCCGGTGGCCGGCTCGTCATGGGACACGCCCGCTGGTTGGGCTCGCGGCCCCAGTGCCGACGACGCAGACGGCGCCTGAGTTTCGGTTTGCACCTGCGGTGGTGTTGCTGTCGAACCTGCTTCGGGCTCGGCGGGCGACGCCGGCGCTGCTGGCGCAGGAGACGCAGGAGCGGGTGAAAGGGTCTGTGCGGGTGTCGTGACCGGTTCGAGCTCGGCGGCGACGTGAACAGCCGATGGCACCTCGAACTGTACCGGCGCAAAAACCGCCCGCTGTGCCTTCCGGTCAAATTCGTCGGCCGTCCCGACTCCCTGCCTGACCACCTTGTGCAGCAGCGACTCCGCGGCGAGCGGCTGCATGGTCGGGTTAATCGCCCCGAACAGGTCCGATAGCACTTCGGCGTCCAGACCGGAAAGCAGCTCCGAGCCGATCAGAACCTGCGCAAGCATGCCGGTGCGCATACGTTCGACAGGCAGCGACCGCGCGCGTCGTGAGACGCGGTATTTCCCGCTGGCAAGCCATGCAGCGGCTTCCCCGTGTACCGACGGATTCCACTGCTGCCGGTCGCTGTCGCGCTCGATCTCAAAGTGGCGGTAAGGCTCATCAAGTCGCGAGCACACTGCAGCGAGGAACACCGCATAGTTGTACTGCGGCTCGATCCTGCGGCGCTTTTCCGACGGCAGGTTGGTACCGAACTTCTGACCGCCGGCGAGCCGCATTGCGTAAAACGCGGTTTCGACGGTGCAGCGAAAGGCACCGCCCGGCTCGCGATACAACTCCGGGTTCAGGGGTAAAGACGAGAACCACGACGCGCAGCGTTGCAGGATCGCACGCCATTTACGGTCAAACTCGAGCCGCCCCGTCTCATTGGCGCATTGCGCGATGAGATCGACACGTCGTGCGTGATCCGCGAGCAGCGCGTCGGCGGTCATGGGCGTGTGCAGGGTCATACCACAGCTCCTACTGCCGCCTTCGAGATCTTGCCAACTACCGCGCCGCTCGCGCTTGCGCCACCACCGAACATGCCGGCAATCTTCGGAATCTCGAATGACACGAGAAACACGAAGAACGCAAGATCGAAAACCTGCGCGCCCGCTCCGGGCGTTGAGAGGCCCAGGGTCGCGGCGTCCTGCACCGCATGAATCATGTTCTGCGTGACCAGACGCATGAGAATCGCAGCAACGACCACGTACATGCCAGCGCTGATCATCCAGTCGAGCCACGTCTTGAAGTAACCGCGCGTGAATGACGAAAAGCCAAGTGCGAAGGCGATCTGCCCCATAACCGTGCCCGCCGCGAACTGCAACTGACCGATGTTGATAAAGAATACGAAAATGATGGCCGTCACGGATAGCAGCGCCCATGCGAGCAGCAAGGGTATGACCGCCATGAGAACGTTAAAAACGGTCGAAACCGAAAATCCGACGCCTGAGAAGGCTTTCACCGCCGAATCGAACAGTTGCCCGGCCGCATTGCCCATAATGCTGAGGGCACTCGACATGTTTGCGCCACTGATGGTGTTGGCAAGCGACAGGAACCATTTATAGAAGCCCGGCGCCCATTGAGCGAAACCCACATAGCACGCCGCAAAGATCCCGAGCACGCCGAGCTCTTCGAACAGTGCAACCCACGCCATCACCGGATCTTTGGTGGCGGCAAAGCGCACCGCGGCAAGCACGACCGTGATCACCGCAAGTCCAAAGGCGAATTTGTCCGATTCAGGCTTGATCTGGTTACTCGCGTCGACCGCCGTGTTCATGACGGAGGAAAACAGTGCCGTTATCTTGTCCATCGCGCGCTGATTGCCCTGCGCGATTTCTCCGGGCTTGACGTACGCGGAGGCGGAGGTCGTCGACGCGCTACTGGCTGAGTCATCGGCAAACGCGCCCGCCGGCGCACCGATGAAAAGCGCCGCCAACAGGAACACCCTGAGGACGGTCTTTATGATCCAAGGCATACCGCGCCCTCCCTACTTGACACCGTATGCGGCGCGCTCGGCATCCTGCTGGTCCAGGAAGTCCTTTGCGTTCGCCGCGCGTTGCTTTTCGTCCGCGTTATTTGCGGTCTGCTGCTGCGCATCCTTCTGCGCCTTGCCTGCCGTCATCTGGAGCAGATCGCTCATCTGGCTGGACACGATATCGAGATAGTGCGTGGTCAGCTCGGCTGTAGCCTGCGCAGTCGGCGTCAGCAACATCTGCGACTGAAGGTCCTGCCGCCGCTTCGAGAGAGTCTGGATATGCTGCATGACGTTGTTGCCCGTCTGCATCAACTGGGTGGCCTGCTTGTCGCGCTGGCTGTAGAGCGTCGCCATGTCGGCGAACCACTGCGCATTCGACTTGCCCGAGCGGGAAATCAAGGTCTGCACGTGCGAAAGCCACTGGTTGCCGTCCTGCAGGTCGCCGTACAGGTCTGTCGCCGTACTGGCCAGCTTCTTGTAGCTGTCGATATCGCCCGTGATCTGGTCGTACTGCGCCTTCATGGCCGCCGGGTCCAGATTCGTCGCCTGTAGCAGCTGGTTCGCCATCATCTGGTACTGGTAGGCGATGTTGCTGTCCTGATAGACCTCGGTCTTCACTGCCTTGAGGGCCGTGATCGTGTTCTGGATCAGGTTCGACGGATCAATGACCACCCACTGCGCATATGCGGCGTGGGATACGCAGAAGGTCATACCTGCCATCAGGGCAAGCCGCGCGAGGTTCGTTTTCATTCCATTGTTTCCTTCGGTATCAGTCGAGCGTCATCATTTCAGCGAGATAGGCCTCCGCCCACCTGGCCGCGCCTGACGAGTAGTGCCTGTCGAGCACCGCCTGTGCGCGGCCATCTGAACGCAGGACGGCGAGCGTTTCTTTCGGGAAACTCGCCTGCAGCATTCGGGTCTGGTCGGGCGTGACCCACAGGTAGTCCCGGTTGGGTGCCGCGTCGGCGATCATCTGGATCTGATCGAGCGTCAGGCCGAACTTGTCGCGGTACAGGTGCAGATTGTTTTTCGCATCCGGATTGGGTAGATAGATGATGTTCGGGATGTTTTCCTTGAGCACCTCGAAGTCCGCGATGCGGGCGACCTGTGCGAGCGATTGGGTCGCCATCATCAGCGTGGCATTCAGCTTCCGGATCGTCACAGCCCAGATCTCAAGACGCTTGTAGAAGCGCTCGTTCTGGAAGAAGAACCCAGCCTCCTCCACTTCGATCACGGTGTAGCGTTTACCGTCCAGCCACTGCGCGATCCGGTAGAACGCGTAGTCCATGAACAGCGCTGCCGCAACGGGGAAGTTCTGGAACAGGTCGCCCATCTCGATAGACAGGTCGTCGGACAGCGCAAACGCATCTTCGGCGTGGTCGAAGAACCGGCCGTTCTTTTCGCCCTTGGTCCAGACCGCGAGGCGGTCCCGCAACTCGATCGGCAGCAGCGTGTTCAGATGGGAAAGCGTCCAGAGCTCAGGACCGTAGCCGTCTCCGAGCGTCACCACCGCCTCAAAAATCTCGCGCTCCTGCGGCTTGGTGCAACGGAATGTGTCGTCCTCAATCGCCATCTGCACCCACTCGGCGACATACGGGTAATGTTTGCTGTCGTGCAGAAGCGAGAGCGGATTTACCGACGTCGCCGCTTCAAAGCGGCCCGTCGCATCGATGAAGCGCCCGCCCGCGAGCACTGTCGGGATGCGCGTCGATCGGTCCTTGTCGAAGCGCACCCGGCGCGCGCCATGGCGGCCCGTTTGCGACATCAGGAAGTTGAGCATGATCGACTTGCCCATGCCGATCGGCCCCAGCACCAGCAGGTGCGAGGCGCCGCCCGGACGGTGCAGGTTCACCCGCTGCAACGTCTTGTGACGCGTGGGCAGCAGCGTGAGCGGTCCGGTCTTCTGGCCCGACTGCTGCGTGAGCCACGCGTTGACCGCGCTGCCTTCAGCCACGCTTCGCACGGGCGCGATGTCGGACACGGCGGGCGTCTCGACGAACTGCAGCCGCTTCTGCTTGTCCCACCGGCCGGGAAGTGTCGTGTTCCATGCTGCGGCAAGATTGTCGCGCTCGAGCACGACGCCAAAGCCTGCGTTGCCGATGCGGCCGACCACTTCGCGCGTCGCGTCGTCGCATTCCTGCATCGTCTCACCGTAGACGATCACCGAGATGTTCGCGAAGCCGTACTGCTGCCCCTGCGCCGTGAGTTTCGCCAGCGCATCTTCCGCTTCTTCAGCGAGCAGCATGCGGCCCTTGTCATTCTTCTGCTCTTCCTTCGAGAAGAACGCCTTGATGATCGCCCAGGGGTTGAACGCCGCGATCTTGTAGAAGCTGCGGATCTTCTCGATGTACTGCTTGGCCTTGCTCGTATCGAGGAAGCGGAACATCACACAAACGTCGAGCTCCGCATCGACCTCCGAGAGCACGTCGAGCGCCGCTTCCTGAAAGCCCATCCATTCCTTCACGGCGACGATCTTCGCGAAACGGGTGCCGTAGGCGGATTCAAACTGCAGATGCTCGGCACCATAGGTCACCGTCGATTCCGTCAGATGGGTATCGAGCATCGTGACGGGATAGCGAACGCGGCGCGGCGGAACCGATGGATTCGCCGTCTGGTGCAGATACGCGAGCGCGTTCTGCAACTCCAGGCGTTTCATCTTCATCCGGGTAACACCGCCCTTGAAGGCGTCGAGGATGGACTCAAAACGTTTGATGTCCGCCGTCATACGCTCAAGGTCAAAGACAAAAGCACTGCGGGCGAACATCATGTCCTTGGCCGTTTCGATGATGGCCTGGAACATTGACTTGCCGCCGACGGTCATGTGGTAGGCGATCTTGTCGAACACCTTGTTGATGCCCGTCTCAGGCGTATACGCGAGCGACAGCGAGTGCATGTTGCGGAAGTACTTGCCGCTGCTCACGTGCCTGCGGTTGATCTCGTCGACGTATGCGTCGATGTTCGCAGTGAAAGCGCCGTCGATCGCGCCGCGCACGCGCCGGTGCGACAGGCGCCACCACGCCGTCACCCGGTGATCGAAGTTCTTGCAAGCGTTATCGAGGTTGGTGCGGACCGCCGAAATGTCGTCTGCATTGGGCGAGTCCGCGTCGACGCCGGCGAAGGTGAACGACGTAAGGAGCGACCCGTCCTTGTCGAGGACGAGCTCGGGCGTAACCATCGTCGCCCAGGGCGCAATTTCCTGCACCGGCCGCCGGATAAGCTTTCTTTTCAGCATGGAAGATCCTGATCGAACCCGTAGGGCCGTTTGAACCGTGCCGAAAACCGTGACGACGGTAGCGGCTCATGCATGTCCGGATAGTGGTTGTAGACAAGCATCACGTCGCGCCACCACGGGTCACGGTTGCTCTTCCAGCGCAGCAGCCAGTGAACGCCGATACCAATGACGAGGAATGTCGGTGTCATGCTTGAGTAGCAGAGCAGCAGCGTCATCGTGCCGTTCAGGATCGCAAGAGCCCGGTCCGCCCCGCCCATCTGGCGAGGCAGCGACAACCCGCGGCTAACCGTGGTTTGCTTACGTGCAGACATTGGACAGGTGCATGTGATTCTTCACGATGTTCACGGCACACGCGGCGATGCCGAGGCCAACGAACACCGAGGAAATGATCTTGCCAATCGTGCTCTCCGAGTTGGCGATGGCGATTGCGCCAACGATGATCAGCACGATGCCGATGCCGTAGAGCCACGGGCCGCTGATGTAGGCCTGGATCAGACAGATCAGGTCCGTTGCCGAGCCAAGGTCCGTCAGGTCAACGGCGCTTGCGAGCGGCGCGAATGATGCGAGGCCTGCGGCGACCAGCGTTGAGCGGATTTCCCGGCGCGACAGGAAGCGCCGGAACGCGCTCGCCGCCTTCTGGCGCATGCGCGCTTGGATTGCGTTAATGGACTTCTTCAATTTCAGCTCCGGTTGCATTTAAAAAACACGGCTGAGGACGTAGTCCCCATCCTTGAACCCCTTGATCTGGATGATCTCGGAAACGTGACGCAGCTCGCCGGTACGGCGCAGATGGATGACGTAGTGGAAGCAGTCGGCGATGGCCTTGCGCATATCGGCAAGGTCCCACCGGCTGCCGGGAGGAATGCCCAGCATCGCGAGGCTTTCAAGACGGCTCAGGCCACCGCGTGCGTCGTTCGAGTGGATTGACCCGAGGCCGCCGTCGTGCCCCGTGCTCAGCGCCTGAATGAAGTGGAACGCTTCACCGCTGCGCACTTCGCCGACGATGATCCGGTCGGGACGAAAGCGCAGGCACAGCGCGACGAGCGCCTCTGTTGTCACCCCTTTGTCCGGGTTGGAAAGGAAGCGAACGAGGTTCGGTGCGCGCAACTTCAGTTCCATCGTGTCTTCGATGGTGATCACTCGCTGATCGGCGGGAACCTGTGCGGCCAGTGCGTTAAGAAAGGTCGTTTTACCGGTCGAGGTGCCGCCGGCCACCAGCACGTTCTTGCGACGTACCACCAACTCGCGGACGGCCTGCATCAACTCGTCGTTTTCGATGCCCGGCGCGAAGATCTGTTCGTCGTGATTCTCCTGCCGCGCATGGACCCGCGAGAACGCGCCCATTGCCACGTAGTCGGTCAGATCCAGATGACGTTCGCTATGCTTGCGGATAGACAATGCGTGACCATCGATGGCCGTCGGCCGCATGACTGCGGCAATACGCAGACCCTTATGGCCCGCGTTGATGATGCCCTGTGACGTGCCGGCCCTCGCCGACTTCTCAACCGACGACGCAAGCGACAGGATTGCGCCGTTGAGCGTCGCCTGGTTGAGCGTAAGGTCGAGCCGATGCATCTCGCCGCGCCGTTCGACCCAGACATTGTTGAAATTGTTGACCATGATTTCGGCGACATCGGGCGCTTCGAAATGTGCGCGCAACGGTGCCATCGATTCAAAGAAGACCTGCACCGCGCTCTCTTCGAGCGGGCGGATCTTGAGCAGCGGATTTTCGGTAGCTTCGGACATGCAGCTATTGTTCCGGCTGGCTATGCCAGTGGCAGTCCGAAAGGAGGATCAAATCGATGAGCTTTCGCGACCGCGCATCATGCGCGTAGGCGGGAACATGTCCTGCCGTCGTCCGCCCGGCATACGAACCCCGGATGACGGTTTAGCCGGTTCAGACACCGAACGCGGAAAGCTGCTGAAAATCAGGTAGCTTTCTGCCCGCGTCGTAGCTGCTTCGTTGATATAGCATCCGTGTTTCGCTCCCCCCACAACATCATTCCGACCGCGAATGGCAAGAACAGCCCGATTTGGAAATAGCGCGCAGGCAGTGCGTGCCCGACGAAACAAGATCCTTCTGCTGCCCATGCCCCGCAGCGAAGCAGACCGCCTGTGCCTCGAGGTTCATATCGCGCTCGACGCCATGCGGCGCCGGCAGGGAAACGCGCTCGCTGCGCAGACCCTGTGTCAGGCCATGATCCTGACCGGGTTGCTTGCCGAAGCTGGATACGGGGAGGCGACGTTCGAACAGATGCGCGAGGCCGAGACGGTCATCGTCGATGCGTCGGATCGTGGCCACGCGTGCGGTGAGTGGTATCTGGACGGTCACGGATTTGCCCGGTTCGCGGTGATTGCCACAACCTACGATGCGCAGCTTCGGCGCGCGCCCCTTGCTGCGATCGCCGACGCCCATGAGCGGCTAACGCGGTTCCGGTCAGGTGACGGGTTCCATCAAGCCTGATCGGTACGCGGAAGCACATCGCCGGCGGGACCGGACTGCGAGGTCTAAAGCACGCTGCAATTTCGATGCTTGGTTGCCAGCTTTTTCTTAGGTTGCGGGGACATTTCCTAGCTGATTTATTCGCACATTGCGATAAATCCGCGCTCGCGTCGGGCTTTCCGGTCTTATTCGACCATTTTTCGCAAAAGGTGTCTGAACCGGTTCAGACACCGGTGCTCCGGCCACAGTGACTTAACCCTCTGTTTTTAAACACAAGCACCCTTTCGACATGGGATGTTTGCGCGCGCAAACTCGCAGTTCGCGCACACCGGCTTTTCCGGTTGGTCGTATCGGCGGGATCGGGATAGGGGCAGGCCTCGCGGCCCGACCCCTCCCACACCACCGTGCGTACGGGTCCGTACACGGCGGTTCGGATCGGTTGACCGGCTATGTTCGTAACGATGGAAGGCCGAGAGAGCCAAGATAGCGGTTGGTGAGCGCGCGTTGCAGGGCGGGGCTGTTACTCAGTCGCCATGCAGCGTGCGGGGAGCCGACCGTTTGGGCAGCCAGATCCCGATCGACGCCGCGGGCCGTCAGTTCCCGGAACCGTTTGGAGCTGTTCTTCCACTGTTTCCAGAAGACACAGCGAACCCGGCGTCGTACCCACTCATCCAGCCGTTGTAATGTGCTGGGCGTCTCACAGAAGCCGAAGTAGCCGCGCCACCAACTGCTCGATGCTGATCCCTCGTGCGCGTTGGATCAGTTCCCGGATTCGTTCCTTGAAGCGGGCTAGGGCCTTGGGCGCGATGCGCCGTTTGACCTGTCCCCGGTCCAGGAAGGTGAATCCCAGAAACTTACGCGTGTGTGGCCGCGCGACCGCGCTCTTCGACTCATTGACCTTCAGCTTCAGCCGGCCGGTGAGGAAGGCTTTCAGCCCCGCCATCACCCGATGGCCCGCGCGTTCGCTGCGTACGTAGACGTTACAATCGTCGGCGTACCTCACGAAACACAGTCCGCGTCGCTCAAGCAGCTTGTCGAGATCGTCGAGCATCAGATTGGATAACAACGGTGACAGCGGACCGCCCTGCGGCGTCCTTTCGTCCGTTGCACCAACCAGTCCGTTCTCCAGCACGCCCGCCGTCAGGAAGGAGCGAATCAGCTTCAATATCCGTTTGTCGCTGACCCGCTCGGCCACCCGGCTCATCAGGATATCGTGGCTCACGCGGTGGTGGGTAGAGACGGGCCTTGAGGATTGTCCTCTTGTACCCGTCCCCCCTCGCAGAACCCGCCGTGCGGAATTACCGCAACGGGCTCCCCAGGTTGCACTCATGGGAGGCGAGTCATACCGTCGCATGGCGTGTCGAGCCCGCCTGAGGTAGTTCGAACCAGGATCGACTCTTAAGGTAGCTCCAGTACATGCGATGGCGTTGACTGCGCCGTCGCAGGGTGCGAACCCACTGTAGCTGGACCTCCCGACGGATGACGTCGAGCTTCCGTTGACAGTGGTGCAGCCCGAAGTACTGATAGAAGCCGCGCAACATCGTCGTGAGTTGACGCTGCTGATCCCGCCGCTTCCAGTGCCTGTGCCCTTTGAGCCATTCCCTGGTTTTGGCCAGGAACTTCCGGCGGCTTTTGACGCAGGGAATCCGCACCAGGGCAAACTTGCCACCCCGGTCAACTCCGCACACGTGTGTGAAACCCAGGAAGTCAAACTTGTCTGGCTTCTCGCCAGTCTTCGCCAGGTCGGCCCGGACGAAACGCCCGAACCGCATCAGCCGCGTCTTTTCTTTAGCCAACTCCAGACCGAATTTCCCGAATCGATCGGTCAGGCTCTTCGCGAACCTGTCTGCGTCGCTCCGATATTGGAAGTTCACCACAAAGTCATCCGCAAACCTCGTCAGGTACGCCTCGCCCTCGCACATCCTCGTGGCCTTCTTCTCGAACCAGAGGTCAAGCACATAGTGCAGGTAGATATTTGCCAGGATCGGGCTGATTGGCCCGCCCTGGGGCGATCCTTCTTCCGTTCGCGTCACGACTCCGCCCGCCATGAAGCCCGCGTTCAGCCATTTGCCAATCAGGCGCAGGATGACCGGGTCACCTATTCGGTGAGCCACCATCTTCTGGAGCCATTCATGCTGGATGTGGTTAAAGTATCCACGGATATCGGCCTCGTACAGGTGACCGACCTTCTTCGTGACGATGATCCCGCGCAACGCCCGAAGGGCGTCGTGGGGACTACGCCCCGGTCGGAATCCATACGAGCATTCCAGGAAATCCGCCTCGAATACCGCTTCCAATATCCGTGCGACCGCCCTCTGCAGCAGCCGGTCTTCGACCGTCGGAATACCGAGCGGTCTCGTACCGACCTTGCCAGGACCCTTCGGGATCTCCACCCGACGTACCGGGGGAGCCCGATAGGCCCCTTGCTTCAGGCGTTCGCACAGGTCTTGAACCCGTGGGTCGAGGTCCTGTTCAAACTCCTTCGTCGTCTCGCCATCAATCCCGCTCGCACCCCGTCGATTCATCTGCTTCCAGGTTTCCTTGAGGAACTCCGGTGTGAGCAGATGCGCCAGCGAGGTAAAGCGCAGCTTCGGCTCTGACTTTGCTTTTCCCGCGATCTGGTCCAGTTGTGTGGACATCCTTCTCCTACCTCTGCGTGCAGGGAATGTTTCCCCGGACCAGCAACTCAACCTGCCCCGCCGCTTCCCCATGTACGCGGCTTTCCCGCGCTCCGAGTACTACCAGCGAGTCCGACTTCCACCGTCGCGTTTGTCTCTCTCAGGATGGTCCTTTCGATTGACATACTCGGTCCGCATGCGGCCAGACCAAGACGGCGGTGGATCTCCCAGGTGCCATGACGCTTCCATTTCTGTCCATGCCGTGCTCTCAGACCCCGCCGGAGTCTCCAGCGACCATCGCCATTTGCGGTCGCCTACTGTTGCCTTCCAGGTTTTCGACCCTGTCGGCCTCCGGATGTATAACGAGGCTCTATCGCTTCACTTGCGTTACGGCCTGGACATCGCTCTGTCTACGCTTAACTCATGTCGTTACCTTCATGAGCCCAAGACTCGATTCCCGGTGAGGTGGCTCGTCCCCTTTCCGGGGCGGGAATTTCACCCGCTGAAAGCGCCGGGCTTAACCTGGCGCACCGAAGAACTTTTCGAGGTCGAGGTCTACAACCCAGCGATGTCCCGCCTGAATGTAACCCTGCGCGCGCGCCACGGCCTGATGTGCCGAGCGTCCCGGACGGAAGCCGTAAC
>NZ_CAJNBO010000051.1:0-31220 GCF_905221015.1 Paraburkholderia nemoris
GCCGCCGTTGGGCCAGATGTGCATGACCTGCTGGTCGAGCAGCACGATCGTCTGCGAGGCTGCCGCGACGCGCTCGATCTGGTCCATGACCGTGCCGCTCAGATACTGGCCTGCGATCTTCGCGGTGACGCCATGGTTGCGGAACGCGAATCCGGCCTGCTGCGCGAGCCCGCCAATGATGCTGGCCACGTCCTGCGTGCCGGGATAGCTGGTGGCGTTCACGACGAATGACACCTCGGGCGTGCCGCTGAAATCCGGCACCGCCGAGTAGATCGTGCCTGTGAAGACCGCGTTGAGCAGGCCGCCGACCGCTGTGTTCACATTTCCCGCCATCACGCTGACCTGGTCGCCGTTGACCGCGAGGCCGGTGAGCCCGCGTGTGGCGAGCGCGCCCATATCGGCGAGCTTCATGCCGAAGATGCGCAGGCTCATCGTCGGCATCGCCATGCCGCCGCCGCCGTTGTTCGAAATCGTGACCTGAACCCGGTGCCCGGCCAGCTCAAGACGCTGGCAGCCACCGGGAAAAGCGGTTCTGGCAAGATCGAACCTCACGTCAATCTGCCGCTGGGCGAAGCTCAGGATGCCATCTCGCCGATGTAGACCATTTGCCAGCGGTTGCCCAGACCCGTGTATCGCGGGTCGAGCATGCCTTGCGTGTCAACAAACGCAAGCTCACCGGTAAAGCCCAGGTATGGCCGGCGCACGAGATACGAACGGTCACGACACAGCACGCCTGTCATGATGGGTGCGCCTGCCACATAGAGATCGATAAACAGGCCGGTGCGCTTCTGGTAGACATTGATCCCGCAATTCTGCTGGGCGAGCACGACGCTCAACTGCTGCGATGGCACGGCAGCCAGGGGAATCAGTTCCATGAAACACGACGGTAAGGCCAGCCGGGTGGCTACTGGATACCCACATGGTTCGCGCCGGAATCAAGTATCTTTCCGGCGCTTGCCATGTTGGATTCCTGCTGCAGGATGAGCGCCTTCGTATCCGGCGTCATGGTGGGTGAGTCGAGCAGCGCCTGGGTCGACGGCGAGACGGTCGCCGGGAGCTGCGACGTATCGCTGTTCGTGTTGACCGGTCCCTGACTCTGCGGGTCATTCCCGGGCGCTGTCGCGGTGTTCGAATACGCCGCCTGCGCGCTCACGCGGATTTCACTGAGGTGAATCTCGGCCACAATTAACGACAAACCTGACGAGCTTTTACGCTGATAATCGAGCCGGTCGATGTTGAAACTGCGGTAGGTTGCATCGGGCGTGACCACATTCACAAGCGTGAGCGATTCCCACAAAAACTCAAGTTCGAGCAGGAACAGCTCGCGGCTCATGTTGCGACCACCGCACGACAGGCGCAGCGTGAGTTCCTGCGGCGTGGCGACCTTGTTGTACGCAGCGAACGAGCCGGCCTCGACCGGGTACGACGCAATGCGCTGCTCACCGCGATTGCCCAGATCAACCACCGAATCAGGCGTCACCAGCGCATTGTCCTGATCGTCGGCGATGATCCACTGCGGCACATCAACAGACAGCAGGCCGAAGTAGTCGAGCGCCTGGATCGCCTGCGTGAGCCCGGTGAGCACACCGACCGCCAGCGGCAGGCGGTTCAGGTCCGGCACGCCCGCCACCGGCGGCACATCGGGGAAGGGAATCAACGACATGGGATCAGCGGCACATCAGGAGCTGGATACGGAAACGAAATTAAGACCAGGTCAGTGCCTTTGATTGGCTTTGTCCATGCGCGAAACGCCTCTCACGAAGGGTTTGGCGGATGGCGCGACAGACTGTCGCACATCAAATAGGACGAGTCTCATTCATCTGCTGCGACGAAAAATCTATCCTGATGACTGATTCGCAGCACCGTCAAATCTTTACGGAGAACTGACATGAGCCCTTCTTACCTTCTCGACGTTTCCCGCCTGCACAGCCGGAACCATCCGCCAGTCCATGCCGTCACGGACGCCGGTGCACAACCTGGCCGGCGTTGCCTGCGCGACCTCATCACTGGGGGCTGGCCTGTTTCGTATTTCACGAAGTGTGCGGCCACGCTCGGAGGCTGCATCGGGGTTTATGCGCTGATTGCCTGCACTATCCAGCAACTCACCGCATGACCATTCCGGCATCAACCGTGTCACCAGATCGCGGCATGTCGAGCACGCCGACTGACCGGGTGATTGTGTTCGCCCTGACTGTTTCGTGCATGCGTCCCCCCAACCAACCAAAGAGCTAACGATATGGAAAGTCTCGTTCCTTCTACCTGGCCCGCACTACTGCTCATCACGATGGGCATCGTTGCCGGAGTGCTGTCGATCTGCACCGAGCCCCAGTCGGGGCAAAACACTGCCACCGCTGATTCCTGTGTGCCTCGCCGCTGGTCAGCCGGGCTCGGACTCGGAAGTCTGGCATGCCTGGTCGCGTTTTCTGGCGTTCTGATCATTGGCGGTCCCCGGTTTATCGTCTGATGCACCAGCGTGACCGGGCCATCGGGTCATCCCGTACGATGCACCGGCAATCAGGCCGTGCTGCGCCAGATCACTGCGCAGATCGCGACCCACCTTCGCGCCGTCCTTCGGGTCGCTCGCCATCACGGTGATCTGTCCGATGTGCGTTTCGGTTTTGTTGTTGCTGTTTACCGTTGAGCTACCGGCATACGTTGCGCGATTGCCTGCCGCCAGCATGGGCGCCATCGCAGGTCCACCCGTACCGGATGACCCGAGCGAACCATACAGCGCTGCTGCGGCCAAAGAGCGCTTCGCGATTTCCTGCTGTACATTCAATGGCCGTTCATATTTCGCGGAAACGATCGCGCCGGCTTCGCCTGCGGACGTGGCCCCTCGCAGTACGCGGCCAGCGGCCTGTTCGCGGCCCCGCGTCAGTTCGTAATTCACGAACTGCAACTGCTCGTCGAGCGTTGAGCCCCGGATGTCATGACCAGACACACGCCGGAATTCCGCCTGCCGGTCCGCGTGCCACTGGCCGATGCCATAGGCCGCGCCGTTATCTCCTACGATGTTGGGTCGCAGTCCGCTCTCGATATTGAGGTTCGCGGCGAGCCCCGACGCCTGCTCCTTCGACCAGCCCATTTTCATGAAGGTGGCGACTGCGGAACGCGTGCGTCCGGATGCGGGCACACCCGATCCGGCCGATGACACCTCGGCGGCCTGCGCCGGAGAGGAGACGGCGCTCGCGAGCTGTTTCGCCGCGTCAACGAGCGCGTGGGCCGCATCCTGCTGCGCCTTCGATGCATCGGCCAGCGGCTTCTCACCGCCCGTGATATGCGCCCACACCGCTTTCGCAAAATCGGCCAGCGGCAGATCCGCCGACGCCTTGAGCCACTCGCCACGCTTCACGTCAGCGCGCCCCTTCGCGACATCGGTGTCCGGGAGACCCGCCGCCTTCGCGCCCTGCAGTCCGACCCATGCGAGGAGGCCCGCTGTGCCTGCAGTGCCCAGCAGGCCACCACCCGCTGCCGCCGCTGCTGCTTCACCACCCGCTGCGCCACCAAGGCCCAGCAGGCCGCCCAGCGCGCCGGTCAGCTTCAGGACACCGCCGACGGTGGACGCTGCCATCAGCGTGCCGAACACGCCCGCGCTCAGATCGGGATGCGCCTCCATCAGCCTGCCCAGTTCCCGCAGCACGCTGTTGAGCACTTTCATGGTGGGCGTCAGATCCGTAAACAGCGTGTTCCTGATGTCCTCCCACGTATTGCCCAGTTCCGCCCAGGCCTTGCGCGTATCCTCCGCCTGCTGCACGCTCGCTTCGGTGACTTTCGAATTGCGGTACTGTGTGTCGTACAGGTCCTGCGCCGCGCCGCGTCCCTAGCGCAATAAATTCAGCGTCCCTTCATCGAGACCCAGTCGCTGCGACCAGAGTAGCTGGTCCTGGCGGTTCGGCATCTTCCTGAACGCGGCCGACAAATCGAGCAGGATGTCCTTCATCGGCCGCATGCGGCCCGACGCATCGGTGGCCTTCACGCCGAGATTCAGCAGCGACGCGACCACCGTGTTCGAGGCATCGCCAGCCTTGAACGCCTCAAGGCCCGCGAGGCGCGACTGGCCGCTCACCACCGAGGTGAAGAAATCCCGGATCGCCGCCGCGCCGAACGCCGCAGCCGTGACGCTGAGGATTTCGTTGCGCACCTTCTCGTACTGGCGCTCCAGCTTCTTCGCTTCGGCTTCGCCGGCTTTCGCGGCGCGCGCCTGTTCGGCAGCAGCCTTCGTTGCGGCCTTCGCCTGTTCCGACGCCGCCTTCTTCGCGGCTTTTTCCTGTTGCGCCGCGGCCTCGTACGCGGCTTTCTCCACCGCGTACGCCGCCTTGTTCGCGCTGGTCGCCTGATCCTCCGCGAGTTCCCTGCCGGTTGCGGCGGCTTCGGCCGCGCCCTTCCGGTACGCGGACGAGTCCAGTCCCAGCCTGACGATCAGCGTATCGATGACGGTCGGCATGACGAGGACCAGCCAGGAGATGCGACAGATAGAATACCCGGTGGGAAGACACCGGAATGCGAAAAGGCACCACGATGACCGTGTAGACTGGCAACCAGCGCAAGCCTGCTGTCGGGTCACATTGCAAGGTCTGCAGCGACGACATTTCCACCAGCACAGGAACCAGCATCATGAAGATGGACGCATTTGCTTTCGGCATAACCGACTGGACGCAAGTCGAGCAGACCGAGCACAAAGGGGAAACCGGGACAGCCTATCGGCGCACCCGGTTTTTCGGCGAAAAGCCCGATCAGATCCGGGTTCGCATGGTGGAATACACGGCCGGCTACCTGGCCGACCACTGGTGCAAGAAAGGCCATGTTCTCTTCTGCCTCGACGGCGAACTTGAAACGACGCTCGAAGATGGCCGCAAGTTTGTTCTGACCGCTGGCATGAGTTATCAGCTCGGCGACAACGCAGAGGCGCATCAATCCTTCAGCCGGACGGGCGCGAAGCTGTTCATCGTTGATTGAGTCGAAAAGCTTCACCCGCGTAATGCGTGCGCCTCGTTGAAGCAGTTCACCGCGTGAATCTCGATGAGGTCCCACAGATCCTCGGTGCCGTAGACCGTCTGCAGGTCGCAGAGCGTCGCGAGGCCGCCGGTGATGGCGAAGGCGATGGAATACGGCACATTCACGTAATCCATGTGCGGCATGTCCGGGCCGTCAGGAATGCCGAAGTCGAGTGCCTGACGGTCCATCAGAAACCCGTATGCAGGCGGAACACCTCACGGCGCAGCAGCACACGGGTGGCGACTTCCTCGATATCGTCGGCAACGAGCGCGCGCACGATCCTCGGGTCGGCCGGGTTCGGCTGGATGGAAACACAGCCCATCATCTCGTCGAGCAGCGGTGCGGCATCGTTAAAATCGATGCGCATGAGCGCCTCCAGCCCGACACGGGCCATCGCCGTCATGCCTTCGCGCTCGATGCCGGGCGGCAGGTCGATGCCTGCTCGGCCGAGCGCGCGCAGCGCCCATTTCTCGGCCTGGTCGGCGGGCATCTCGGTAAGCTGGAAGACCTTGCCGTGGTCGCGCCCCTCTGCGCTGACCGTGTACGTGATCTGCTTTCGCATGCTGCTGCCTCCCGTCGCTTTCTCATGATGTCGTTTCGCCGATCACCCGCTCGAACGCGATCACGAACGACACGTATTCGAGGACCTTCTTCGCGTTGACGATCGGGTTGCCCGACTTCAGTATTCCGTTGAGCAGCGGGTACTTGCGGCTGATCGACGGAACCGAGATCGAGCCGTTCGCGTAGAACACCTCGCGCGCGGTGCACTGGAACGTCATCCAGTTCTCGAAGACGGGCAGCGACGGCGAGTCGGGCATGATCGCCACCTTGAGATTGGTCGGGTTGAAGATGAAGCCGCCGCTCATGTGACCGTCCACGCCCATCACGATCTCGGCCATTTCCACCGCCTCGGCGCTGAACGCGTCGTCGGCGGCGTACCCCTGGATCGTCTGCGGCACCGGATACAGGTTCGTCACCGCGAGGCTGAAGGCCGAATTGGCGGAAGTGATAGTGGCCATGATGAAATCCCCCGCGAGATCTCAGCAAATTCAGACGATCGCGATGCTGGCGAGCGTGAGCTGCTGGACGCTGCCGCCGTCGGTGTAATACAGTGTCATCGGTAGGCTCGCGCGCGCGGCGCGGATGTCGGCCGTCGCCGGCTGGATATCGAGGTAGTAACCCTTCGCCCCGATCGCGGGCGACGCATCGAAGCCGAGCGCGTTCCGGATTTCGGCGATCTCCGCATCCGACAGCGCGATGCCATGTCGGCCACGCGCGCGTCTGCGCCGTCGTCAATCTCCATGTCACACTCGGTGATCGCGACTGCATACTGCCCACGCGCGAGCGTGATGAACGCTTCGTTCGTCACGTCTTTCATTTCCCACCCCCTATGAATTCCGTTTGCCATCAATCGCCCTGATCGCCGCGTCGAGCCTGTCGCGCCCATAGTCCGCGTCGTTGGTGAGCGAGGTCTGCAACTGCTCCAGTTCTCCCACCAGTTCCAGCAACACGGCCCGGTTATCGCCGCGCATGCGCTTCGCGAGTTCCTGCATCCTGTCCAGCAGCGCGCTGGCGCATGTGGGGAAGCTGCGTACCACCCCGGTGCGGGGCGAGGAAGCGCTGATCGGCATCGACACCTCGGGCCTGCATCCGGGCGCGGTGTTCGGCCAGCCGCAGGCCGGCCAGCTCGTCGTGATGGACGAGGGCTACGCCGAGGACATGGCCTTCGAGCAGTTCATCCAGGAGGTGCTGCTCTCCGTCATTGCGAAGCGCTACCATGGCACACCGCTGCTGGCGGTCTGCGATCCGTCGAACCCGCGCGATGCGAGAACGGGTCTCACGCCGGTGCAGCTGCTCGAGCGTTACCAGATCCATGCGATTCCCGCCGCGACCAACCGCTTCGCGCTGCGGAAGGCGGCGGTCGCGCGCCTGCTGAACCGCCGTCGCGGCTGCGTGATCGATCCGGCCTGCACGATGCTGATCGACGAGCTCGCGAGGAGCTACGTGCACCGGCGGCTGCGGGCGACGGCGACCACGGGCCTGGAGTACGCCAACGAGCCGGTCAAGGGGCCGACCTCGCACGTGGCCGAGGCGTTCCAGTACCTCGCGATGCATGTCGCGCACATCGCCGCCGATGAGGACATCAGCGCGCCGTCGCGCGTGAGGGTGAGCAAACGCAGCGTGGTGTAGTGGTGGTTCAAGCTGATAGCATTCCTACTCTGTCGCCACCATCTTGCTGCGTCAATGACTATGGAACCATTGTCGGTACTTCCGATCGCTATCTCCGCTGGCGCATTTCTTGTGTCACTGGCAGCATTCCAATTCACACGGCGAGCGTGGCTGGAGAGTAATCGACCAATAGTTACCGCCGAGATCACTACGTATTCTGCTGGCAGTGATGGAATTGCATTCAATATTGTTGTCTTTAACAAAGGAAATCGGCCCGCGACTGACATCCGGCTATCGGCTACTCCGCAAGCGCTCTCAGCACTTGTCAGCCCCGAAGCTCGTGATCGTTACCGTGACGAAATCGGACGATGTTTTTCGGATGAAGGTCGCATAGCTGTGCTGGCTTCTGGAAAGAGCGTCAAGAACGGCTTTGGCCTCACACACAACGATAAGGCGAGGAATGTCTTGAGATACGGAGCATCTGCCCCAATCGAAATTCACTATAAGGATTTGAATTCCCGGCGATACCAGTCAAAGCTTCTGTTGATTGTCAGAGATTCAAGGTACTTTGCCGGATCAGGATGGGCTGAAGGCGACTAATCGGGACCGTGCCGAGTACAGATACGCTAAGCAAATCGTCTAGACGGCCTGGGGAAGGTCGTGTAGCTCGTCAGGTTCATACGCTATGATGAAACTCGCCGCTAGCAACCCGGATCGGGTAAAGGATCGCGTCCAGACATGCCATACGAGAATTACACTGATGCCGCTGATTCCCTTGTGAATATTCCCGTTGAAAGCCGCCTCGTGATTGGCCGGCCTGGAGGACCCATGGAACACCGTGGCTGGCATGCGTGCGACATCGACAGGATGCCCGATGACTTCGCGGGTATCGCATGGAACGACGACCGTGCGTCGGATATCGCGCAGGCGGTGTTTGAGAGAACCATCCGCAAGGGGTGCGACAGCATCGTGATCACCGGAGGAAAGTTCGCACTGGTTTTTATGCTCTACGACAGCCAGCACCCTTCGAGTCCTGATGTCCAGATTGTTTTCGGGAAGCCGTCCGAACAGCAACTGCTCGAAGCGATTGCCGAAGCGTTGCTCGACCTGATGAACCAGCCAGGCAGGAAACCTGTGCCGGACGACCTGAAGGCACGCGCGGAGCTGATCGTGAAGCTGCTGAAGACCGGTTTGCTTGATGACGGCACGCCCGTCTCCCGCAACGCACTGAATGCACTGCTCAGGCAGACAGGAAAGCCCGGCAGCCTGTTGCATTGAACTTAGCGGGCTGGCGCGACAAGCGGCTTGTTAGCTGACGCAGGCACCGTCAGGTCGGTCGTATGCCCTTCGATGTCGCTGACAGTATTCGAGTTGCCTTCGATATGGATGACCGTACAGCCGCAGAGTAGCAGCAGTACGGCGACACAAGTCACTTGCGATATCAGCACGGCAGGCTCCCAGGGACTTTCGCCCTTCCGGGATGTATCACGCCTGACAGCATGAGCGAACGGGCCGTCACTGCCGCAGGCCTGTTCTTTCCCTGCCAGCCCCTGCCCCAGCTCTGGCGGGAGTTGATGGCGCACTGGAGAACGGCGGTCGTCACCGGCTTGCTGACATCCCTGGTGTGCGGCAGCAGATACGGCGTGCGGCCAGTGAGCGTGTACAGTTCCCGCAGGAGCCGTACGGCGAAATCCGACAGATGGATCATGAAGCCTTTCCGGTTCTTGGCCTGCGTCGAGGGAATGAGCCACGTTCCCGCCTTCAGGTCGATATGTTCCTTCCAGCGCGCCGCGCAGATTTCATTGATGCGTACCAGTGTCGCCAGCCCCCGTCTCGATCCGGTACGGAAGTTGAACGAGTTGCGGATCGACTGGAAGCGGTCCCGCAGGTCGATGATCTCGTCGTCCTCCAGCACACGGTCACACCAGCTCTGGAAATCGGCTGGCACCAGCCGGTCAATACCAACCTCGTCGGCGGGGTTCACGTCAAACAGCGTCCGCCATGGCCTGCGTCTGCCCGCCCACGTGAACATCGCATCGATGTAGATAAACAGGGCAAGCGCGGTCGGCACCTTGCCCGCCTCGATCAGGGACCTGACCGGACCACGAACATGCTCGGCCTTCACGTCGAGTACACGCACCTGCCCCACGATGGGCAGGACGTGCAGTTCGAACATGCGACGCACCCCCTGCGCCCCTTTCGGCGTGTTGTCCACCTGGGCGACGGGGTGCCATTCCTCGAAAAGTGACTGGATCGTTAACTGCTGCTCGGCCTGCTGCGCCCGTGTTCAGCCAGCTCCCGTTGCTGCCGGGTAATCTGTTCCTGTTCCAGTTGCATTTTCTGGACGGTAGCCCGCTTCTGTCCTGCCGGGTCGCCGCCGCGCTCGACACGCAGCCGCGTCTCGTCAAGGCGCTCGCGGAGCGTCGCCACCGGATCGCGCGGCCATGCGCCAAGCGACATTTCGCGTGACTGACCTTCGAAGCGGTAACGGTAGCGAAAGTGGACACTGATACGCCCGCTGGCTCCGACATGAACCTTGCCGGACAGACCCGACCCTTCGGTCAGTACCCGGTCGTTATCAGCGGCGGTGAGCCTCGCGAGCGTCGCCTCGCTGATGGCTGGCGGTCGTTTTTCCCCCACGGCTTTCCCCACAAGTCAGATGCCCTGCCCGGATTCTACGAGCGACCGCGGTCGCTGTGCAGACACCTAACTTGTTGAATCCGAACAAGATAAACGTTTGTCGAAGTGGTGCGCTGCGGGAAAACATTCTCCACGGTTTTTGTTCGCAAGCCTGTGGACAAGTTGATGGGGACTGGTTGCAACTACCTGACGCGCCGAGGGTTCAGTCACGCTGCCCGATCGCGCAGCGCTCTCTGAAAATTTCGAGGGATTTGTCGGACTGGTCTCATATCCACCGGGGCTATCACGCGGCAAAATCGCTGCACCTGATCGCTCTCCCCGGGATGATCGGGTGTATCAATGGCCTTTGTTTTGTTCCCGCCCCCTCCCCGAGGGCGGGATTTTTTTGCCTGTGCCCCGCTATGGGCCATAGCGCCCGTCATCGAGCGCCGGGATGATCGAGCGGCTCACGCACCGGCAGTTCGGCTCGCGTCCCGGCCACGTCCACACATCGTCGAGGTACATGCCTTCGCTGATGCGATAGCGTTTGCCGTCCGCCTCGACATGCGACTTGCGCGGGTGTTTGCTGCCGTGGCTGTGCAGCCAGATCGCCTCCGTAATACCGAAGCCCTGCTGGCGCACGCGCGTCACGGTCGCCTTGCTGTTCTGGTCCTGCGCGATGAACGCCGCGCGGCGGCGCGTCACGCCGTAGCGCTCCTGCAGTTCCTGCGTCAGGCCGCCGAGATCCCGGCCGGTCTGCACGCTGCGCATCACCGCCCCCTGCACATCGGCCAGATGCTCCGCGGCAATGGATTTGATGAGGCCCACGTTCTCGCCGATGGTCGCCTGCAGCGCGTCGTTCGCTTCCTTCGTCAGCCTGAAATCGACCGCGAAGCCGGCCTTCTTCAGCGACGCCCGGAACGCGCGAGATCCGGCGCGGCCTCATCGAAGCGGCGCTGCCAGCGACGGGCAAGCCGGTTCATGGTGTCGCGCAGCGTCATCGCCGGACTCGCGTCTTGCGCAAGTTCGGGTTCGTTCGCGCGGTAACAGGCTTTGACCCAGTACACGAGGCTCGCCTGCATTTCGGCAGTCAGGCGCTCAAGCCGCTGCCGGTATGTCGCCTCGCCCCCTTCGTTCGGGCGCACGGGCGTCAACGCTACGGGCTTGCCCGTCGGCGAAACGACGCCTCGTCGTGCGCTCAATGCCATTTCAGTTCAACGCCGCCCGGGTCAACCTTCTCTTCTTCGAGCGGCCGTCCGGACAGCGGCGCATTCAGATCGAGCGCGGCATACGGGCCATCTTCCTGACCGGCAAGCCGCTTGCGCGATTCCGCCGGGACGATGGCGTTGTTTTCATTGATCAGGATCGAATCCGTCTCGGCTTCGATCTTCCGCACGTTCGCCAGCTGCAGTTCGTCGAGCGTCCACAGCGGCACGTAACGGAAGCCGATATCGGGATCGATCGCCCCAAACAGCGACAGCTGGATCACGTTGATGAGGCGCGAGAGCGGTGGTGTAAACAGCGCCTCGATCCACGCATAGAAGGTGCGCAGCTCGCGCAGCACGATCAGCGGGATGCCGGTCACCGCCGACATGTGTTCCTGCGACTGCGCCTGCAAGCTGTCGAGGCTCCCGAGCGGCGCGGACACGTTGTCGAAGTCCTCGCTGTCGTTATCGACCATCATGACGCCGCGGTTGTCGCGCATCTGGTTGAACAGCATCGCGCGCCGCAGCATCTGTTCGGCGCCGCCCGCATCGAGCACCGCCGCGAGGTTGGTCTTGAGCACCATCGTCGAGAACGAGTGCAGCAGGTCCGACACGCTCTGGCGCGTTCTCAGCCAGTTATCCACGTAGGGCTTGGCGATCTGCAACAGGGAGAGGCCGCCGAACGCATAGGCGGGCTTGAGCATGTCCGGCAGCGGCCGCGAGACGAACGTGAGCAGGCGGCTCGCGTGCACCTGGCGGTTCATCACGTACCCGCTCTGCAGGCGGTAGAAATCCTCGCTCAACGGGTCGGTCGAGTTGTACATGCCCGGGTAGGTCCAGATCGGCTCGACCACGCGCAGTCCCTTCAGCGCGCCCTGACCGATCTTCGCCGCCAAGTCGGCGAGCGGTGCGATCAGTTCGGCCGGGTTATCGGCATCGCCGGTGTCGAGAAAGATCTGCGAGCGACCGAAAAATCCGTCCTGCTCGGCCGCCTTGCGGAACGCCGCCTGCACACCCAGACGCTTCATCTCCGCCTCGATCGCGGCGAGCTTCGCGCTCCTGTCCGTGTCACCGGCGCCCTGCAGCCTGATCCACTTGCGGGTCATCTCCTTGGCGAGAATCTCGGCCGGGCGGCGGTACTCGGGGCGCTGCGTGAGTTCGGCGAGGTACGGATAGCCGAGAAAGCCCAGGCCCTCGGCGAACGCCCCCTGCAATGCCCACAGGTACGGTTCGCTGACCTGCGCGTCGCAGGCGAGCTTCGCGTCCTGCGCGATCACGCCCGGCGCGGCCTTCGGCAGCGTGAACGCCTGCATGCGCGGTGCCGGCGCACCGATCACGCCGAGCGCCGACTCGCGGATTTCGCGGATTTCGCGCCGGGTGCGCAGGTCTTCAGCCTGCGGCTGCGGCTCGACCGGCGGCTCCCGGCGACGCTAGAATTTCAGAGGCGGCATGGCTGGATTTCAGGCGCGTAACAATACGACCAGCAGTCCGAACAAAGCGTGTTTTGATGCAGCGCGCATGAAGTGTTCAGCGCGCGCGAATAATCAGACGCGTCCCGTTGACGGCAGGGATGGGGGCGGGTCAAATCAGGCAAGCAACCTGAGAGGAGTGGAAGCATGTTTCTGAGCCGGGAAGAACGCACCCTGCTGCAAATGGCCGCAGAAGAAGGCGTCGCGAATATCGATGCGACGACCGCCAGGCTGCGTGGCGGAAATCCCGCTGCGTTTCACGACGGCAAATCCCTGCGTGGGCGGGTGTTCCTGATCAAGCCTGCAAGCGGCATCCCGTATCTCAGTTTCGTCCGTTCCCCACCGGAGACCGAACGTTAGACTGCCGTGAGCGCCGCGTCCGAAATCCGCAGCGGCCGTCGCACGATCAGCTGCGCGAAGGCGCGCGACAGCGCATCCGCCTGGTCGTCATGCGCGCCGTACGGGAACGCGCGCAGTTCACTCACGAGCGCCGGGTTCCAGTCGGCCCGCACCATCAGCACGTTGCCGGCGTTGACCTGCGCGGCGAACGGCTCGGCGCGCGTGACCTTGTCGCCGGTCTCGGGCGATGACACGACCCGGTAACCGGCAAGCTCGCGCGTCAGGTACAGCACCTGGGTCTTGCCCGCCTGGCCGGGGTCCTGCGGCAGGCTGATCCGGATTCGCGCGCCGTCGAGCGCGGTGGTGCCGCTGATCACCGCGTCGCGCCGGTCCGGTCCCCACTGGCCGCGTATTACGTCGCCGATCACGTAGCGGCCGTCAGCGAGACGTCCCAACTTCGCGCCCGCCGTGTAATCGCCATCGCCCTCGATACTCGCGAGGTCCCAGCCGCGCACCCAGTCGATACCCGATGTAGGCAATATGTCGATCGGCACGATCGCCTCGGGCCGGAACAGGTCACCCTCGGGCGGCACCGGTAACTGCTGGTAGAGCGAGGCCCAGGTGCGCGGGTTGCCCTCGAACTGCGCCCAGTGTTTCAGCGTGAACCATTCGGGCCACACGTACTCGCCGGGTGCGCGCCCGAGCGGATCGCTGTCGGTCTCGCAGCGCGCCTGCAGGCACAGCACCTCCCACACGTTGCCGTCGCGGCACAGCAGGTGACCGCTTTCGCCATTCCACCCGGTGGGCAGGATGCGCCCGGCGAGATCGTCCTCGTGCCACCGGGTCTGGATCAGGACGATCCAGCCGCCCGGCGCGAGCCGCGTCTTGAGGTCGTCTTCATACGCGTCGAACACCTTGTCGCGGACGACGGCCGAGTTCGCCTGCTCGCGGCCCTTGATCGGGTCATCGATCACGACGCCGTTCGCCCTATGCCCGGTGACGCCGGCGAGCATCCCGCACACCAGGTACTCGCTGCCGTTGGTCAGCGTGAACGCATGCGCGGCCTGCGCGCCGCTGGTCAGCGCCGCGCTCCAGATACCGTGATAGCGCGGCTGCCGGATGATCGAGCGGGTGCGGCGACCCATGCGGTTCGCCAGCGCATCGCCGTAGCTCGCGAGGATCAACCGCCGTCCGGCCACCGCGCCGAGATAGCGCGACGGAAACACCACCGACGCATAGGTGCTCTTGCCGGCACCCGGTGGCGTGAAGATCATCAGCCGCCCGTGCGGGGTGAGGCTCGTTTCGTCGACGCGGCGCAAGATCAGCCGGTGGTGCGCGGCGAGCGCCGTCTCGACCGGTTCGAACTGTTCGTCGTCGGCATCCGGATCATCGCCCTGCGGCCGGCCGGGCACCTCGATCGCGTTGGCGTACTCAAGAATGTCCGCGCGGGCCTTTCGGCGGACCAGCAGTTCGCTGGCTGCGCCGTCCCCTTGCTCTTGCCACGATGGCTTCGAGTTCGGCATCGGTCATCTCGCGATAACGCAACGGCCCGCCCTCGGCGCCGGTGAGTTCCACCGCCTGCGCGGTTTCCTTCCAGCGCGCGCGGCACTTGAGCCAGAAGATCGCGGCAATGGTGTCGCCGCCAGTGGCCTTTTTGAGCAGCGACTGCGCGACCCGGCTGTTGGCGCGCACGCCGCCCTGCGCGAGTTCACGCGCGAAGTACTTGCGCAGCGTGCGGTCGCTGATGGCCTTGCCGCGCCCATCGAGCACCAGCGCGCACATGTCGGGCTGCGGGATGCCGAACGCGGCGAGTTGTCCCACGAGCTTGCGCTGTTCGTCGGTCGGTTCAAAGGCGGCAAATCCCATTGCAAATCCCGTTGCTCCGGCCGGCGGTTCCGGTAGAGTCCGCTCCACACGTTGAGGATCCCTTAACAAATCGTCCGGCACCGCGATATCGACCGCGCCGCAGGCTTCGGCCGCCGCGCGTGGATCGCCCTTGACGAAAACCAGCACGTTCTGGTGGGACTTGCCGAGCTTGCGTGACACGGGAAACGAACGGCTCACGCGGATTGGCAGCGAGCCTGCCTGGGTGACGAGGATCGCCTCGTTGTAGTAGGCGAGGCCCGCGTCGCGAAAGGCGGCGATCGTGTCGTTCACGAAGTTGCGGTAGTGGCCCTTGCGGTCGCGGATTTCGCCGACCACGAAACAGGCGAAGCGGTCGGGGTTAAGCAGCGCGCACGCGTGGCCGATGATCTCGCGATACGCGGTGACGAACGCCGGATAGTCCATGGGGCCGTCGCTGTAGCGCTCCAGATCCGCGTATGGCGGGCAGGAAAACACCAGATCCGCTTCGACGCTGCCGACATGCCGCGCGAGGTCGCGGCTGTCGCCGCAACACCACGTCGGCGCGGCCTGCCCCTCGCGCGCCAGTGCGGCCCACTGTGCCCGGTTGGCCTGCACCTGCTCGTCGCGCAGATCGCACCCGGCATAGCGGCGCTCAAGGTATGCCGCCACGACGGCGCGCACCGAACCACCGGCGAACGGATCAAGCACGACGCCGTGCATCGGGCAGAACCACCGGTAGACGATCTCGCACAGCACCGGGTCGAAGATGCTGCTCTGGGGCTGCACGTTCACATCCGGATTGGCCGCGTAGAACGCGTCCCACGATACGGCATGACCGACCCGCGCCTCGTAGCGGTTCTTCGCCGCATACACGGCGGGCGGCTGCGTGGACAGCGAGAAGATCAGGCCGTCACTGCGACCGAGCTCGGATTCCAGCCCGAGCGTGATCCACGCCTGCTTGCGGGTTTGCCACCATCCCTCGCGTGCGTTGAGCACGGAGAACGACGGCACCATGAAGCGCTCGGCCAGCGTCACGTGCGCGCGGGCGAGTGCATCGGCAGGCAGGGCCAGCAGTGCGTCGAGTTCGTCCGCGTTAAAGCCCGTGATGTCGAGGTCGAAGCCGTCCTCCTGCAGATCCCCCAGTTCGACCCGCAGCAGGTCATCGTCCCATGCGGCCTGTTCGGCGAGCCGGTTATCCGCGATCACGAAGGCGCGGAACTGCGCGTCGGTCCAGCCCGTCGCATCGAGCACCGGCACCTCGCCATCGGCGAAGGGTTGCGCGCCGTGAGTGCGGCCCGGTGCCGGATAGAGTTTTTTGCCGGCCGCATGGAGTTTGCGGATCGCGGCGAGCCTGCCGTGTCCTTTGGCGATGATTCCGTCGCGCACAACGATCGCGCCGGCCATGCCGAACTCGTCGAGGCTCGCGGCAATCTGCGCCACCTGTTCGCCCGAATGCGTGCGCGCGTTGCGGGCGTACGGGATGAGCGTATCGATGGGGCGGCAGATGATTTCCACGGTACGGCCCGGCCAGATTGCTCTATGCGGCCTGCGCGGCAACGGCCCCGGTCAGCTCATCGGCCACCGGGTCGGCCACAATGCCGGCTTCGCGCAACGACGCGTCGATGCGTGCCAACGCATGATCGAATGCGCCACCTTTCTGGCGCGTGCCCATCAGCGCCCGCGCCCATTCGAGGTTTGGGTAGTGCCCGCAGCAGCAGGGGCGATGGCATTCGCAGGAGAGGTTGCGTGGCGCGCAGCTGACGATGAGCAATGCCTGCTGCGCAGGCGGCAACTGTTCGAGCCGGCGGCGAATGAAGCCCGCCTGCGCGCACGCCTCGTCGGGGCGCAGCGTGTCCTCGGGCGCGGCGACCTGATGGAGCACTGCTAACGACGAGGACCCGCTCGCGAGTGGCGCATGGGCGAGCGCTGCCTGCAGCGCGTCGGCGGCACACCTGTAGCAGGTTTTCATGGGGAGGTCGAAGCGTGCGCAAAAAGCGTCCAGCCAACAAAAAACCCGCACTCGGCGGGTTCTGGGCGGATTTCGGGCATATGGATTTGATGTCGAGGCCATATTAGACACAAAATGTCAAATGTCAAGATTCGTTGCTCGCAGCACAAAAAAACCTGCGGGATTCAGATGACGTCAGCCCTGCTGAGCGCCTCGTCCAGTTCGATCGGGCTTCGTGCGGGGCGCATGATAGTGAGGAATCCGGAACGGCTTTACATAAGACTCCATCTCCACTTCACATCACGCAGGGGATAACTTTTAACCGCCCCGCGCGAGACGCCCACGAGCCGCGGCGCTCCGCCCGAGCCCGGATTTGCCCACCTTTTACGCTCGCACGCGTCAAAAAGTTACCCCCAGAGTTATCCCCAGGCACGAGAATGTCCGCCGCCGCCCATCGCCTTTTTTTATGAGCGGAACGCGCGCGGGCGCCATGCGCAAGGTTTCGCTCAGAAATTGTCGAACCGTTTCTCGACAAGCGTCTCGTCACTGAAGACGAACGTAACGCTGTGCGGACTGGACGGTCCGTTGCCATAGTCCCATTCAATCAGACCGTTCGCCGAGTGCTCGCCTGAAGGATCGCCAAGCCGGGCAAACACCCGTTTTCGAGGCGTTCCCTCCGGAAACGCCTGCTCTATCGCGTCGCGCGTCCATGCAATGGCGGGCGCACGGCCGTAGGTCTGCGGTTCAGCGCAGCCAATGAGACCGGCCGCGCTGGCTGCAGCCAGCGCCATTGCCACAAGTTTTTTCATCTGATCTCCGTGCGCCCAGCGTTTGATACGTGTTCAGGTCGCTGCGTGAGCGTGCGCGCCGCTCAGAAATTTTCGTACTGCTTCTGGACGAGCTTGCCGTCCCGGAACACGAGCGAGAGCATCTGCTGGCTGGTCTTGCCACCGACATAGTCCCAGCGTTCCACGCCATCAGCCTTGCTGGCCCGGTACGGATAGCCAAGCTTGTCAACCACCTGTCGTTCGGTTGTCCCGGTCGGGAACCGCTTGTCCATGCTGTCACGCGTCCAGCCATGCACATACATCTCGCTGTAGCTTTTTGTGGCCCCACAGCCCGCAAGACCAACCAGGCACAAGGTAAGCGCCCCCATAACCAGAACCGTTTTCATCTCTCTCTCCCGCGATCAGATGGGTGTAACGATCGCATTTTCGAGATGGCTTGAATGTCAGACAGGTCCTAATTCGTCGCTGCTGCGACAAAGCGGCGCAGGGGTGGTTTCCGGTTCGCACGCGGGCTGCGCGTGTTCGCGAATCCATTCGAGCGCCGCGCGGTGGGCGTCGATGCATGAACGTGATGGGTGATCGCCGCGCTCAATGCCCTGCCGGTATGCGCGGCCAATCCACGCGCGCAGGTTGTTCGGCAACGCGTACCAGTGCGCGCGGCATGCCCACCTTCCAGACAGCACGCATTGCGGGCATCCAGGCCACCGGCACGCGTGCGCTGTCATTTCTACGTTTGTTTCACGTCGCATCGGAACACTTCATCGAAAACGGTTTTCAGCTCGTCGCCGTGCAGCGGGCGGCGGCCATACATTTTTTCGGCTTGAACGGCGCAGTCATTCGCGCAACGCGCCCAGCGGCCGCCGCGCCGTCTTGCCTCCGCGCGTACCTCGTCACCCAGCGTGACACTCAGCGGCGGCAACGCGCCACCCGCACTGAACCTGGCTCGACCTGTTTTCATCGCGACCTCCTGTGCGTTGCGCTATCGATGACTCAGTGTTTTACGGCGCCCGGGTTGAGCGCCAGTTTCGGATCGGGTGGCGTCGTGCAGCGCACGCTCGCGGATCTGGTCAGAACGCATTACCCTTAACTCCCGTTGTTTGAGGTTCATTTCGCTGACCTCCCTGCAGTTGTCGGCGCTTCGAGCGGCAGTGTGTCCTGCTGTGCGGTCAGCGGCTCAACGATGATTTCGGTGCGCGGGCTGGTACGGTCGATACCATCGATAGACGTGCTTCTCCCGCACCTGCCTGTCATTCATGTAGACGCCGCGATACACCAGCTCGCGCACCTTCATTCCGCCCACCTTCACGGTCGCGTAGCGATCCTGCAGCACGTCGAGAACGACCGATTCATCCAGGTCCGGACGCTCGCTCGCGTAGAAAATCCGCAGCATGATGCGCACCAGCCGCACACGACAGTTCGGCGGAGTCTGCCTGAGCGCGTAGCGTTCAAAGGCAAGCGCCTTTTTCGACCTGATCGACATCGGGTGTGACTTTCCGTTGCCGTCACCGTCGCGGTATCGGCGCGAAACAATATCCCGGCTATTCGCTTTGCTGGCTGCTTCGCCGAGGATCGTGAAGGCAATCGCACTCATGCGGTGACCTCCTGCGCTTCCTCTTCGTCTTCGCCCGGCTCGCGCGACGGCAGCGCGTCGCCACGCGCACGCAGGGCGGCGTCGAACACGGCGCGATACTTCGCGCGCAACTCAGGCGAAGCATTTGCGTAGAAGGCACGCCCCGCCGGCGAGGCTGCCGCATCTGTCGCGATAGGTCGCGCCTCGTGCATGAGCGGCCGGCCGTCTTTGCGGCGTCCATCAGCAGCATGTCGAACGCTAATTGCAGCGACGGCGCGCGTATCCGATCGCAGGCGCGGTGCGTGACCACTCACCGCTCGTAGGCGGGCCTGCCGGCACAGGTCGAGAAATTCGGGCAGCGTGGGCGGATGCGGCACGCCTTGCAACGCTTCGACGCCCGAGAGCAGCGTTTCCTGCGGCATCCCGTGCAGCGCGCGGCTCCAGACGCGCATCAGGTCGGCCGAGTCAACGTTGCGCCACATCGCCGCGAAGCGTGCACCGTACAGCGCATGCATCTGGCGGAATAGCCATTCGCCGCGGGTCTCATGCGGGCCGGTCGTCAAAATGCCGAACTTCCTCGGGTTGCAGGTCGAACACATCGTCGGGCGCGCGCATCGGATCGCGCCCGGCCAGCGCCGCGATCATGTCGCGGTCGCGCGCCTCGCGTACGTCGAGAGGGGACCTGCGCGCTTGCTGTGGACCGTGCGCATAGGGCCGACGCAGGCGCTCGTTGCGGCACCAGTTGCGCCACGTCGCCAGCCAGTCGAGCTTGCCGGCTGCAGCTCCGGGTTTCGCATGCCAGTAGTCCGCAAAGCTGGCCGCTGCGCCTTCGGCTTCGGCGCACGACCTGCCACACTCGCGCATCGCCCATTGCACCCATTCATCGGGTAGCTGCCAGTCGCGTGCCGCGCGAACGTTCTTTTGCCCGCGGCTTAAGCGTTGACTCTCGCGATGAGGTATGCCGTAGCCCATCCGAAGACCCTGAAGGCATAGAAGATCCTGAAGAACCTGCCCGGCTCTTCCTGTCCCTGGCGTTGGCCAGGGCGTGCCTGGGTGTTGCTCTGGTCATACCTTGATCGTGCCCAGGCGTTGCCTCGGCCATGCCTTGGTCCGGTGCTTCGTCACACGCGCCGCCACACTCGCACGGTGGTATCTCGCTTGCAACCTCGCTGGGGAAGCGGATGTTGGTGCCTGGACCACGTACAGATCTGGATATAGCGTTCACGGCCCACGGCGTAGCGGTCGATAAATCACGCACGCGCCAGCAGATCGAGCAGCGCGTCGGCGTCAGCGTCAATGTCAAAAGGCAGTACTTCGGCGCGAATGCGTTCGGGCCGGTCCTCAAGACGGCCCTCACAGTCAGCGATCGTCCATAGCCCGGCGAACAGCAGACGGGCAAGCGGGTGGCAGGCGTCCGAGAATCTCGTTCGTGAAAAAGGCCGCCTTCAGGCTACGCGTGCGCGCCATGATGACCTCGCACCAATTCGACATGTGGGCGGGATACCTAACCCTTTTCAGCCTGCAACGCGCCGCCGATGGCCATCAGCAGATCCCCCGACGAAATGCCAGACGCGTCGCGCAGCAAGGCGCGTCCGCGCGCATCCAGTGCGTGCAGTTCGCGAAGCTGCCGGGTGAGGCGTGCGCGAATCGCTTCGGCGTGGCGCAGTGCCACGTGCGCATATTGCGCCCGACGCAGAGCGCAAACTTGTGGATCGAGCGCGGCGCGCGAATCTGCCAGTATCGTTTGCCCAGTACCTGTATTAGAGGCCAGTTCAAAAAGGCTGCTCCGTACGCCTGAAGATGTTCCAGCAGACGAGGGCGCAGCCGAATTTCAAGAATGCTTCGTGAATTTCAGCTCGACGATCGAAGCGTATGCGAAGACGACGGAAGTTGTGGAGCCACGAGTGAGTCCGTTCAACGACCCAACGGAATTTGCCCAGACCACTGCCATGTTCAGTGCGGCGCCTTGCGATCATCGGTTTGATGCCGCGTTCGCGCAATCGTTGACGATGCGGATCGGAATCGTAACCACGATCGGCATAGATGACCTTGGGTCTCTGAAGTGGTCGGCCGCGCGCGCCACGGATCGGCGGAATCGCGTCGACGAGCGGCAGCAACTGGGTGACGTCGTTGCGGTTCGCGCCGGTCAGGATGGCGCTGATGGGAACGCCATTGGCGTCTACGAGGATGTGGTGCTTGGAACCGGGTCGAGAGCGATCCGTGGGGTTCGGGCCAGTTTTTCGCCCGCCCCAACGGCTCGTACCGACGAGGAATCGACGGCAGCGTATGAAAGATCGATCTGCCCGGCCTCGCGCAACTTGTCGAGCAGCAGTTCGTGCAGTCGATCCCATACGCCTGCTTTGCGCCAGTCGTTCAGTCGTCGCCAGCAGGTCGCGCCGGAGCCAAAGCCCAATACGGTCGGCAGGTGGTTCCATCGCAGACCGGTTTTCAACACGAACAGGATGTCATTCAATGCCGCCCGATCCGATACGCGTGGGCGACCAGGATGCTCTTTGCGCCGGGGCTTGGGCGGCGGCAGTAACGGTTCGATCAGTGTCCACAATTCGTCATCAATGATCGGCGCTTCCATCCCTTGGGTTCCGTTGTGTTGGGTAGCCGGAGGCGGTTGCCCGTCCCCAGCCCCCTGAGAACCGTGCGTGCTCCTTTCGGTCGCACACGGCTCAAGCCTCTGCCAAGGCACCTTTCGATACCCGCGTTCACAACTTACTTCCCGGCAGATGCTTGACTTCCATGGCAATCGGGATGGTGCAGTTGAATGTTGCTCGCCGCGCTTGATCCGCCTTCGGTTCTTTTCACAATGAACCGGGTCGCCCAAGGGCTACCCGGTGCGATCGGTTCCTGACAGGTCGGACACAGGCCATCCTGCCGTAGCCAGACACGGTAGAGTTTGACCCTGCCCCTGGGCGAGTTCATCGTCTTCTTGCCCCAGCGGGCTTCAAAGTACGGTTCCCACTTCGGGTCGTGCGGGTTTGCTCCGGCCTTGATCTTGACGTGCCGCCGTATTGGCGTGTCGGCTTCCTTCAGCAAGGCGAGCTCTACTCGACTTCCATCCTTCTGTTTTTCGGTTGCGGAAAATACCCAATTCCGGGAGCCTTGGGTTTTGAAGTATTTCTCTTTCACCCAGCGGGCTCCTTTCTCCGGATGTCGCCGAACCGCCCATTGCCACAGCATTGCCCAGATATGTGAATCAATCTTGCCAAAGGTTTCCTTGGCGACCACATGGCGGTGATAGTTCGCCCAACCACGAAGAATCGGATTGAGCAGCCGTATCAGATTGGCCTGTTTAGCCGTCTTGTTGCCTTTGATGACTTCTCGGATCGTGTCAAGATGGGCTTTGACATTCGCTTTCGACGGCTTGATCAACAGCTTGCCGTTGTACTTGCGGAAATTCCATCCGAGGAAGTCGAACCCTTCGTCGATGTGCGTTACCTTGGTTTTTTCCGGCGACAGAACAAGTCCGCGTTCTGCCAGGAATGCGATCACTGTGGGCTTGACTTCGTTTTCCAGCCACTCTTTCGAGTTGCCTGTAATGATGAGTCGAGTCACCCGAGGGAACTGCCCCCTCGGGTGCTCACGGAACCGGACGTGAACGTCTCCGCTCATCCGGCTCTTCCCACCGAAGCCTGTCCCCACAACAGCGGCCAGTGTGCAAAGAGCCGCGTGTGCTTGCGTGCAATCCGTTCGAGCCAATGGCTCGCCCGCCGACGGTGCCCACGCAGCCGTTTGAATTTACGGGTCGCCCACAGTACCAGCTTGCGATCGATCTGTCGTAGGGTCGGATATAGCGCCGACTTGTAGAAGGCACCATAGTAGTTGACCCATCCTCGGATCGTCGCATTGAACATGCGCGCCAGGTCATCCAGTGCCTTGTCACTGCGTATTTGCAGGTTCCAGCTTCGGACTTCCTGACGAATCGACTTTGCAGCTTTGACGCTAACCGCCGGACTGAAGTTGACGAAGGTCTTGCCGTGTCGATTCTTCGATAACCGTGGCCTGAACGGGAGAGTAGCCCGGAGGAGTCGCACCCCCAGGCTCTCGTAGAACGGTGCGTGAGCCTCTCGACTCACACCGCTCCTATCAGGCAAATGTACCGACCATACCGCGTCGCCAGTGTACGAAGAGGACCGGACGCGTATCAGCAAGCTGCTGAAGAAACTGGCTCGCCCGGATCTTGTGAGCCTTGAAGCGCTTGAACTTGCGCATCGCCCACGCCAGCAACGTCTGATTGACGTAGCGCAGCAGAGGGGCCAGTGCCGAGGGCGCGAACCGCCCGTAATAGTCAATCCACCCACGAAGAAGCGGATTGAGCTGCCGGGCGAGATCTTGCAACGACAACTGGGTTTGCCTGCGAAGGTTCAAGTCCCGAATCGCGGACCGCATGGCCTTCAGAGCCGGGACACTGACCGCGGGGTTGAAGCCGCAGAACAGCTTGTTGTCCCGACGCCGACTAACCAGACGGGGCCGAAAGCAGTACCCAAGGAAGTCGAATTTGACAGTCGGATACGTAAGCTGGCGCTTCCCGTCTTTGCAGTAGACGATCTTGGTTTTCGTCGGATGCATTTCCAGGCCGCACTCTGCCAGGCGGGCTTGAAGCTCGTCCTTCAGGACTTGCGCCTCGCGCTCGCTACGGCAGTGCACCAGCCCATCATCAGCATACCGACACCACGGGAGGTCGGGATGTGTCCGCGTCATCCACAAATCAAACGCGTAATGAAGAAAGGTGTTCGCGAGGATCGGGCTGACCACACCCCCTTGCGGGGTACCACGTGTTCGCTCGATTTGAACACCCTTCTCATCCATCATCGGCGCCGTCAGCCATCTCTCGATGTACAACAACGCCCATGGGCACGTCACGTGTCTGCGCACGGCCCGCAGCAAGAGCTCGTGGTCGATGTTGTCGAACAGGCCCTTGATATCGAACTCAAGAATCCAGTCGTATTTCCAGCAACGCTCGCGCGTTATCCCGACAGCGTCGAGGGCTGACTTCCCGGGCCGATAGCCATAGGAGTCTGCCAGGAAGACTGCATCCAGGTCCGGCTCAATCACCTGCTTGACCACCATCTGCGCCACGCGATCCGCTACGGTGGGCACCCCTAAGGTCCTCTGGCCTCCAGACTTCTTGGGAATGGAGACAGCGCGCACCGGCGGAGGAAAGTAGCTGCCCGAGCTCATCCGATTCCAGATCTTGTAGAGGTTGCCCTTCAGATCATCTTCGAACTGCCCGATCGTCTGACCATCCACCCCAGCGGCACCACCATTGGTCTTGACCGCCTTGTAGGCTTCGTACACTAACTTCTTGCCGATATTGAACGGCTTGCTGGTCGTACGCATCACCATCCTCCTGTTGCCAGTTGTGGTTCTCGCATGACCGCCTGACCCGATCCCTTTGCTCCGGTCCCATTACGGACCTTCATCGCTCGTACGGATCGGTCCGCCCCAGTGCTTCGCATCGGTACTCTCGCCTCGCGGTTGTCGCCGCTTGAGCTTCTCCCTTGACATCGAAGCGACTGGTTCCTGCAGTTCCGCGTCATAGCCTGCATCCGCTTCACGCCCCCTCTACGCCGGTCGCCATCCGTTCAGTCACCAGGCACCCGAACGGACTAATCCCAGGAGGGCTTTACGCCCCTGGTTTCGACGACACTTGTTTCTTAACGACGCGTCCTCGAAGGTTCACTTTCGTTCGTCTCTCGGATGCACACCTGCACGAGTTGTCCTCGCGCTTTTCTGCCAACGCTCACTACCACGGCTCTTTACCGCAGCAGCTTGGAGTGGTTTGAGACCTGCTCCTGAAAGCCGATCTCGAGGGGCCCACCCTCATCTATGACGCAGCTTCTCGCACAGTCATCAGTTCATTGCGAACCTCTCTCTGTGCTGCTGCAGCACACTAAAGCCCAGGAAATCAAAGCTCGTGTCCGGGTAATCTCCCCGTCAGTCCGCATCCTTGCAGTAGACAACCCGCGTCTTCTGCGGATGCAGCTCCAGCCCACATTGCGCAAAGCGGTCCCGCAGCTGGTCAACAAGCATCTGGGCACGGGCGAGGCTGTGACAGTGGCACACCGCATCGTCGGCATACCGTTCAAATGGTATATCCTCATGATGTCGCTGCATCCATTTGTCGAAGGCATAGTGCAAAAACAGATTGGCGAGGATTGGGCTGACCACACCACCCTGGGGTGTACCACGTGTCCGCAACTGCACCTCTCCATCTGGCATTTGCACCGGAGCCTTCAGCCAGCGCTCGATGTACATCACAACCCAGCGTTCGCTGATGTGGCGACGTACCGCCCTGAGTAGAAGTTCCCAGTCGATGTTATCAAAGAACCCTTTGATGTCGATCTCTACTACCCATGCATATTTCCAGCAGCGCTTACGCGTCTGCGCCAGCGCTTGCCGCGCCGATTTCCCCGGCCTGTAACCATAGGAATCCTCATGAAACAGCGGATCCACCACCGGCTCCACGACCTGCTTGATCACGGTCTGCGCGATTCTGTCCGACACGGCGGGCACGCCGAGCGGGCGAATCCCGCCCCCGGATTTGGGGATTTCCACACGTTTGACCGCCGGTGGCATGTAGCTGCCTGAAGCCAGCCTGTTCCAGAGCTTGTAGAGGTTGTTTCCCACATCCTCTTCGAACTCCTCGAGCGTCTGACCATCGACACCTGCCGCACCACCCTTGGCCTTCACCAGTTTGTAGGCCTCCCATACCTGACGCTTGCTTATGGGAAGCGGCTTTGCCGTTGCCTCCACGATCCTCCCGTTGACGTCGCCGCCCCCGGTTGTCGCCTCGGCTTCAGCTCGATGGGGCAAGCCCTTCGCTCCAGACCCGTTACGATCCTTCTTAGCTACTACGGCTTGCTCCGTCCCTGTACCCCGCATCGGTACTCTGGCGCTCATGGGGCCTCCATTTGCGCGTCTCCCTTCGCATCGGGGTGACAGGTTCCCACGTTCCACATGAGAGCCTGAATCGACTTCACGCCGCCTTCATGCCGGATGCCGCGCAGGCAGTCACCAGGCCGCCCCCTGCACTTGTCCCACAGTAACGACTCCCCCGTGGTTTCGACATCGTCTATACGCTTTCGACACATCATCAGCGGTTCACTCGCGTTCGTCTCTTCGATTCGTACCTGATCGGGTCTTGCCCGACCGTTTCCCATCTCGCGCACCACCACGTCTCTTTAACGCAGCAGCAGTGGGTGGTTTGGTGCCTGCGCCTGTACGCCGACACCGAGGGGCCAGCCCTCATCTCTCATGCAGCATGGCTGCTCAGAAGAATTGCTCCTCCTTCTTCGCGCCTTCGTGGCGCACAGTCGTCCGCGTAACGCACCATGTGCATCTTCAGCCTGGTCTGCTCCGCTTTTGGAAAATTCTTCGCAAGCATCGCCTCCAGACCATCCAGGCTCATGTTTGCCGCGACCGGTGAAATAATTCCGCCTTGCGGCACACCAGCCTCGGTCGGGAAGAGTTCGTCCTGATACACATATCCCGCCTTGAGCCACTTCTGCAGGATCACCTTGTCCGTGGGGATGTTGGCGACCATCCATGCGTGGCTGATCTCGTCGTAACAGGCCTTAATGTCGGCTTCCAGTACCCACTGTGCGCTGGCCTTTTTTGCGAGGACAATGAAGCACTGCGCCCCCGCGTCGGCTGTCGCGCGTTCCGGCCTGAACCCATATGAGTTCGGGTCAGCAGTGGTTTCCGCAATGGGTTCGAGCGCTAGCAAATGTAAAGCTTGCATTGCCCTGCACCGCATCACGGGGACGGTTAGCGCGAACTGCACCAGCGCTCAACGAGTATTTCGGATGGGCTGAGATCTGCCATCCATTCCATCCGTTAAAAGGTCAACGTTTTCCAGTACTGAAGACCCGACGCGTCGGCGGGGTTGATACGCTGCTTCTGGGTCATGCAGAGCGCGGCAGCTTCAGCATTGCCCGCGAATGGACCGACTGGGGCATGCCCTCTGTTGACGACGCGACCGGCGTCACCGCGTGCCGCTTCGATCTGGACATGCTGCTAGAGCTGATCGACCTGATCGACCAGCTTGCCGTTTCGGCCTCGAAGAAGTCATCCACCAAAGGAGCTTGATCAATGGATATTCTTGACCTAGTATCAGACCAGTTAGATACGTGGTCTGATCATGCAAGACACACCATCGTCGACCTTGCGCAGGCGTCGCGCCCAGTTGCTGCGGCAAATGCCGGCTTTGGACACGCTGCTCAGGGGCTCGCTCATCGAGCGCTACAAGCGCTGCGGCAAACCTGGCTGCAAATGTGCCGACGGTCCCGGCCATGGTCCCAAGTACTACCTGTCGGTGAGCTTTCCCGGCCGCCGGCCACAAATGGACTACGTGCCGCAAGACGATTACGCCGACGTCACCGAGCGCCTGGCGAACTATCACCAGGTTCGCGAGATCATCGAGGAGATCTGCGAGATCAACCGCGAACTACTGCGCCGCCGCGAGGCGATCTAAGGGACGTCGGTGAGCCAGACGCCATCGCTCACCGACTGCATCGATCCGCACCTGGCCGGCGTACTCATCGCCAACATGCTCGAGGCCTGGCTCACCGCCGGGTCCGCGCTGGAACCGAGTGAGGAGGCCGTCAATGAACCCCAAGATCACCCCGCAACATCTGGGCAAGCCGGCGTACATTTATATCCGCCAGTCGACGCAAGCCCAGGTGCTGCACCATCAGGAGAGCACCGAGCGCCAGTACGCGTTGAAGGACAAGGCGCTTGCATTGGGCTGGACCGAAACGGCGATCCGTACGCTGGACCGGGACCTCGGTCACTCGGGCGCGCAGATGACGGGCCGCGAGGACTTCAAGACGCTGGTGGCGGATGTCTCGATGGGGCAAGTGGGTGCAGTATTTGCCCTGGAGGTGTCACGCCTGGCACGCTCGAACCTGGACTGGCATCGCCTGCTCGAACTGTGTGCGCTCACTCGTACCCTCGTGATCGACTCCGATGGTTGCTACGACCCGGGCGACTTCAACGACGGCCTGCTTCTCGGTCTCAAAGGCACGATGGCTCAGGCCGAACTCCATTTTCTGCGCGGGCGCCTCCAGGGCGGCAAGCTCAACAAGGCGCAGAAGGGAGAGTTGCGCTTTCCGCTGCCAGTCGGCCTGTGCTATGACGGTGAAGACCGCATCGTCCTGGATCCTGATGACGAAGTGCGCGGCGCCGTGCAACTGGTATTCCGTCTGTTCCGCGAAACCGGTAGTGCGTACGCTGTCGTCCAGCGGTTCGCCGAAGACGGGCTACGCTTTCCGAAGCGCGCCTACGGAGGAGCCTGGGCGGGCAAACTCATCTGGGGACGACTGAGTCACGGACGTGTGCTCGGATTGATCAGGAATCCGTCATATGCAGGCATCTATGTCTTTGGGCGCTATCAGTACCGCCAGCGCATCACACCACAGGGAGAGGTGCTCAAGCGCGTGCAGCCGGTTCCGAAGACCGACTGGCGCGTCCATCTGCCCGGGCACCACGAAGGGTACATTACCCCGGAGGAGTTTGAGCAGAATCAGGCCCGCCTGGCGCGCAACCGGACGAACGGTGAAGGTACCCTGCTGAGTGGCCCGGCGCGCGAAGGGCTCGCGTTACTGCAGGGACTGCTGGTGTGCGGACGCTGTGGCCGGGCAATCACGGTACGCTACCAGGGTCACGGCGGCATCCGCCCGATCTATCTGTGCAGCAGGCAGCGCCACCAAGGTTTGGCGACCAGGGATTGCGTGTATGTGCGCAGCGACCTGCTCGACAACGTGATCGGCGAAGCGGTGCTCACGGCGCTGCGCCCGGCCGAACTCGAACTCGCCGTCGCTGCCCTGCAGGAGCTTGAGCACCGCGACCTCGCCATCATGCGTCAGTGGCACATGCGCATCGAGCGCGCAGAATATGAGACTGCCCTCGCCGAACGGCGCTACCAGGAGTGCGACCCCGCCAACCGGTTGGTCGCAGGCACCCTCGAACGACGCTGGAACGACGCGTTGCTTCGTCTCGAATCGATCAGGACGGAAGCCACCCAATTCCAGAGCCAGAAAGCGCGCGTCGTCACGGCTGAGCAGAAGGCCCAGGTCCTCGCATTGGCCCGCGATCTGCCACGCCTGTGGCGCGCTCCAACGACCCAGGCGAAGGAGCGCAAACGTATGCTGCGACTCCTCATCAAGGACATCACGGTGGAGAAATTGCTCGACCAACGGCAGCTCGTTCTGCATGTGCGCTGGCAAGGCGGCGTCTGCAACGACATCACTGTCAATCTGCCCAAGCCGCGCCCCGAAGCGATACGTTGTCCGGCGGCAATCGTCGAGCAGGTCCGCAGACTGTCGCAGCGGCTGTCCGATCTGCAAATCGTCGCACACCTCAATCAGGAAGGCCTGCGCAGCCCCCATGGCAAGCCTTTTACGCTCGCCATGATCAAATGGATCCGCTACAAGTACGCCATTCCAGCGACTTGCCTGATGCGCCCTGACGAACTCACCGTTCAGCAACTCGCCGGGCGCTTGCGGGTCAGCATGCACGTCGTCTATTACTGGATCGAGCGCCGTATCGTCGAAGCACGTAAGCTTGATGATCGGAGGGGGTGGTGGATTGCGCTGGACAGCACCAAGGAACAAGAACTTCGAGACTGGGTGCGTACTTCAGGGCACCTGAAGCCGCAACATTCCAACACTTAACTGTGAGAGGTGCATTATGAAATCACCGTCGGTATACCGAGCGGCCTCATTTTCCCGTTCTTCTTCGGTATCATTACCCGTCGAAGCGGCAGAGCCGAATAACCCCGTCTCTTCAACGACGCAATCGCGTTGGTCTTTGCCCCCGGTGTTTTCCAGATGACCTTGTCGACACCGGGGGTGTTCCTGCCTTTGTTTTCAGTCACCCGCTTGACGGCTAATGCCTTGCCGCTGAACGAGTGGGTCAGCAGCCATTGCAAGGCTTTCACCTTGTTGTGCTTGCCGGCCTGTGTCCACTTCACAATACGCGCTTGCAGCCGTCTTACCTGACGCTGGACATCGGCCCAACTGATGCCGTCCCATGTCACGCCGGAAGGCGCACACGCTAGTGTTGCTGCGTCCATTTGCTTCCCCTCCGTTAAGATGGTTCTACCTACTCTCTTGTGACGAGAGACCACGAGGAAGTCTGCCCGCTTTCGCGTGGGATGATGTTGCAACCCCTATCCATCCGATTACAGGATGGCGTTCGCTTTGTCCTCAATCCTTCGCCCGCATTGCCATGGGCAAGCCTTACGACCTGCTGTCCCCGAATATAGCGATACGGGATTTCCACGTTCCGCTCGCAAAAGTACGTCGACTTAGGCGCCTGCTATTGGCCGGGAAGCATATGGGTCACGACCGCGTAGCCTGAAAACGCTAGTCCCACTTCCATTACCTTTTGGTTCAAGCGTAAAAGCCATTTCCGCTTATTCTTGGTCACGACCTTTATCGCAGATTCACATGTGTTCGCCATATCGACTATCTGGCACTCATCCGGCTTATGGCTGCCAGAAGGGTACGCCTCTCGCGATTGATACCCCGCACCTCGCGGTGCTTTGTTACGTTGTCCGGTTCGCACTTGATTCAGAACCGTAGATTCATCCAGTGACATGGATGGTCCCTTCCTGGTGAAGTAGGGACAACTTCTACAAGCGACCTCGTGTCGCACTCAGACATCCAAGGTTAACAGCTTGCCGAGAAAGTAAACAGCCCCCTCAGGGGTTTTTGAACTGGCCTCTTAGGACCAGCCCTTTCAAGGTCTTTGCGCGGCAAACCTGGTAACCTGGCGACCTGTTCAAGGACGACGGGTACGAAGGGATGTTTGACGAGGTGATGAAGCGTTTCGAGCAGCAGGCACCGGTATGCGTGATGGCACGCCTGGCACTACAGAGAGCCATCGCGCCGCAATGGGTCGACGAGGTGTTTGCCGAGCACCGGCAACGGCAATATCCACGTGAATTACTGTTCTCGACGGTGGTGGAACTGATGACGCTGGTGTCGCTGGGACTGAGTCCGTCGCTGCACGCTGCGGCGACGCAGACGAAGCATCTGCCAGTGTCGCTGGCCGCGCTGTACGAGAAGGTCAACCGCACCGAACCCGCGATCCTGCGTGCCCTGGTACAGGGTAGCGCACAGCGTCTGGAGCCGGTGCTGGCGGCATGGCCATGCCAGGCCAGCCTGCCTGGCTGGCGTGTGCGTGTGCTTGATGGCAATCACCTGCCGGCCAGTGAGAAACGGCTGGCGGCGCTGCGTGAACAGCGGGGCGCCG
>NZ_CAJNBO010000052.1:0-28662 GCF_905221015.1 Paraburkholderia nemoris
TGACTTTCGCATCTTGCCGTGGAGTAGCTCGCCCTTAGCGGTGCAACCCGGTTTCCGATGTCACGGGAAAGCGATCGCATGTATTTCAGTAATTGTTGCCAGCGTCCGGGCCTTGGAGCCAGAAGGCCGTTCTGGACGCAACTTGCCACTCTCATTCGCGCACCCGCCTTCCCCCAAGCGGAACGTGAGCAGTCCTACTCCTAGGAGACCGCTGCATGTCAAGTCGTATTGCCGACGTTCCCGAAGCCTTCGCAGAACACTTCCTCTCATCCTCTCTCACGGGCCTGCTTGATGAGTTCGTTGAGGGCGTAAACCTTGCCCACCGGATGCACTATGAACAGTTCACCCGGCTTATCGCGATGGCCGAAGCCTTGAACGCCGGCGCGATGTGTGCGGACGAATCTGCAGCGCTGTTTGGGCGGCTCAGTGAAACCTCGATCCACTTCGGACTGAACACCCAGATCAATGTGGAAGCATTCCGCAGCCTCCACAACCAGCTGCTGCGCCGGCTGCTCGGCGCGACCCCGCACGACACCGACCACGGCGGATTCTTTCACGCCTGCCGCCTCGGCCCATCCACCACGACCCGGCACTGACCGCTGTCGCCGTTCGCCGTCACCGTGCCTTCGTCCCGACTGCACTGCGGGCTTCTGATCGTCTACACAGGACCGGATCATGTCCCAACGCCCTCCGCAAGACCCCAGGCCCACCCCGCGCACTTCCCGGCTCGAAGAAACCGTCGCTGACACGCTGCGCATAGGTCAGCACTACGCCGATCTGTTTGCGAAGCTGGTCAAGCTCGCCGCCACCATTCAATACATGCAGGTATCGAACCTTGACAGCACACCCCTCGTGACGCAACTGCGCAGCGTCGCGGAAGAGGCCCGGGCGAATCTTGAACTCGAACTGGACCGGCTCAGGGAGCGGTGCAACGGGTGGATTTCCCAGCCAGAGACATTATCCGCAGCAGAAGACGGGATAGAGCCTTGCGCCTTCGCGCTATCCATAACGACCCGGCACTGATCGCTTTCGCCGATTTGCACACGGCAGAAGCGATATGGAATCCTAATTGTTATTTCATGACCGTTCAACGGTTTAGATGATCTCTGGAGATGGGCAATGCAACATCGGAATTCGTCCACGCTTGACTGGCTGCTTGACAGTTTTACGCACGAAATTTTGCAGGCCTGCCAGCGTCACTACGCGCAGTGTTCGAAGATTTCCGCGCTTGCCGAAGCCATCGAGCGCGGTACGGCATCGCCCGCCGAGCGCGACGCGTTGTTCGCTTTGCTGATGGAAGCCGTGATCCGCTTCGAACTGAATGCGCAGACCGATGTGGAAGCCTTCCGACGTGTGCACCACCGCGTGATGCGCGAACTGCTCGACGGCCGCCGCGACGGTGAAGATCAGGTGAATGCGTTCAACGCGTGCGCACGCGCCTTCCCGACAAGGAAAGTCAGCATGACTCTCTATCGCCCCCAGTCGCAACAAGCTACTCACTGCAATCAGATAAATCCGATTTGCCAAAAATGTTGGGTAATGTCTGCAAATTTACAATGTTTGATGATTTGGATTGGGCAGTTCTGTTAGCTTTTTAAGTCTCTGCATAAGAATTATTTGACGATGCTAAAGACGCCTTTTTTGACGTGAATTCATGCGATACGAGTGGACTGCGGACCCATGAGTTCCGTCATGTGATGAACACGCTCGCTGCGATCCACAACCGCAATTTTAAAAACTGCTGAGAGACTGCTGTGTACGGGAAGCATGTGGCCTTCAAGGGCCTCTTATATGGGTTTATCGCGGTTGCGAGCTGGCTATGCGCGGGCACGGCCGTGGCCGGGCTTTACGACAATGTCATGTCGGTGGACGAAAGCCCGGTTGAATTCAGCCTTGGGGCGGCGAGGTATCGAATTCCCAGAAATTACCTGTCTCAGATGAGCGACTGGTCGGGCGGCCCGCAGGAGTATGCAGCGATTCGCGTGACCTATCCTGGACTGAAACCGTTCAGCCAAGAGACAGAGTCGTGCATGCGCCATAAGACGCCGTGCAGAATTTATGAAGTCAACTTGCGCGATAAATTCCAGGCTTGGGAAGACGGCGGAGCCAATCGGGAAGAGGTGGAGCATCCGGAATGGGGCAAACCCGGACCTTATGGCTTCACGTTATTCACGAGGGGACCCGAGAACGCCAGATCGGATTTTTACAGAAAAATCGTGGATGGCAAGCCGATCATGTTCTTTTGCCTGCCTTATGACGTGGATGGCAAACGAGGCGCCGTATGCAATCACGCGGCGCATACGTCATCAGGTGCGACGTTGTTCTATTTTTTTGATTTAAACGGATTGCGCGACGCGGTCGAAGTTGACGAGGCGTTGAGGCAATTGGTTGACGGGTTTTCTATTAAGGAAAATAAATGACCACATTCAGTCTGAGTCAAAACACGATTAACTTGATTAACACGGCACTCAGCGACCCGGGTACAAACAACGTCAACTACCTGAACGCATACAACGCGATCTACAACGACATCAAGAACCAGCCCGGCGTCGATCCGGGCACAGTGAACTGGTTCTCGCAGGCGGGGCTGGTCAACACGCAGTTGTTCAACCCGACTCCGGCCGGCACGTGGATCTACAGCTACATGTTCGCGGCCGCGCAGTCGGAGGGCGTCACGCTGAACAATGCGATCTTCCAGCAGGTGTCGAACACGATTGCGACGACGGTGTTTAACCAGATTGGCTACAACGGCGGTGTGTTCGACACCAGCGTGTTTTCACCGATCAACATCGTCAAAGACGATGCAGGCTCAGGACTTGGCTTGATTCAATCGATGTTCCCGAACGCGAATCTGGATTACGCGATCTGGGGAGGAACGCTCTTTACACCGAGTGTCCTGAATGACCCATCGTACTATTCCGACTATAACATCGATACGTCAACCCCATCCACGAGGGACTGCCAGGCTATCGATGCCGGATTTATGGCGGCTGCAGCAAGTACAGCCAAATATTTCTCCAGCAATGCGTCAATGGCAGGGAACATCGACTTTCAGACTGTCATGGCATGCATGTACAGCACTCAGGTTTTCGGCCAGAACTCCGGAATTTTCCAGCAGACCGGATATACAACCCCCGGTTCTGCCAATTTTACCCCGATATGGTCTGACATAATGCAGACTGAAGCGGACGTCGTCACTAATGCAGGAGACATGACTGCAGTAACGGCGGATGCAGCAGAACTTGCTGCTGAATTCAACGTTCGCCAGATTGATGGTGCCTTCGACCTGACGCTGAACAATAATTCAATTGCGGAACTGGTAACCTGCGGCAATCAGGTCTACAGCGCCGATCTAACCGGAGTGAACGCGATCTATGACATGGCCGGCAACAACCAGATCACGCTGTCCGGGCAAGGGATGCAGGCGACGGCGAGCAACGACCAGATCAACCTGGCCGCCAACACTCTAGTGAGTGAGATTGACGGCGACAACAATACGTTCAACCTCGCATCCAGTACGGACCTGGTAGGGGCTATCGTCGGCAACAATGATCTCGTGAACGCCATGTCAGGCGGGGTATTTGGCATCGTGGGTACCGGCCAGATAGTCAATGGGAATGGGGCGACTGTCTGTCTCGGCGCGGATACGTCGCTCACGACGAATGGCTCAGGGCTGGTGATCGAGACGGCGAGCAACGACGTGGTCTTCGGCTACGGAAATCTGGTCAACGTTGGCGGGAATCTCGGGGCCGGTCAATCGGCAGGAAACACGACAATCGTGGGCGATGCCTCGACCATCTATGCAGGCCCGGGGGATACGGTCTCGGTGGTCGGCCAGGGCGAGTTGCTCAATGGCAACAATGACATGGTCTACCTCGGCGCGAACACGTCGCTCACGACGAATGGCGCGGGGTTGGTGATCGAGACGAATGGCAACGACGTGGTCTTCGGCTACGGCGATCTGGTCAACGTTGGCGGGAATCTCGGGGCCGGTCAATCGGCGGGAGTCACGACGATCGTGGGCGATGACTCGACCATCTATGCAGGCCCGGGCGATACGGTCGCGGTGGTCGGCCAGGGCGAGCTGCTCAATGGTAACAATGACATGGTCTACCTCGCCGCGAACACGTCGCTCACGACGAATGGCTCAGGGCTGGTGATCGAGACGAATGGCAACGACGTGGTCTTCGGCTACGGCAATCTGGTCAACGTTGGCGGGAATCTCGGGGTCGGTCAATCGGCGGGAAACACGACGATCGTGGGCGATGCCTCGACCATCTATGCAGGCCCGGGCGATACGGTCTCGGTCGTCGGCCAGGGCGAGCTGCTCAATGGCAACAATGACATGGTTTATCTCGGCGCGGATACGTCGCTCACGACGAATGGCTCAGGGCTGGTGATCGAGACGGCGAGCAACGACGTGGTCTTTGGCTACGGAAATCTGGTCAACGTTGGCGGGAATCTCGGGGCCGGTCAATCGGCAGGAAACACGACGATCGTGGGCGATGCCTCGACCATCTATGCAGGCACGGGCGATACGGTCTCGGTGGTCGGCCAGGGCGAGCTGCTCAATGGCAACAATGACATGGTCTATCTCGGCGCGGATACGTCGCTCACGGCGAATGGCTCGGGGCTGGTGATCGAGACGAATGGCAACGATCTGGTTGCTGCCTCCGGGCAACAGATCAATGTCGGTGGAAATCTCCCCGCCGGTCAATCGGGGGAAGTCACGACGGTTCAAGGCAGCAGCAATTACGTAGCGGTGGAATATGGGGATGCAGCCAGCATATCGGGCAACGCCAACGTAGTCAGTGCGGCAAATGATTCGGCGGTCATCCTGTCTGGTTCGGGCAATTCGCTCGGCCTGGGTGCCAACTGTGCCGTTGCCGTGAATGGCAGCGGGAATAGCATCAGTGCAGGCGCTCATTCAGTCATACTTGACAACGGCGTAAACAACACGATCAATGCGACCAACAGCGTCATCCAGCTCGGTAGTGCAAATATCGGCCAGGCCATCTACATCAATGGCAACGGCAACTGCATCGATGCCTCCACGCTACTCTCGGCAAATCCGCTCGTTCAGGCAGATATTGTGGTTCGGGGCACAGGCAACACGATCCTTGCGAATAATCAGAAGATCGACCTCAATAACACTTCCGGCAATTTTGTTACCCCGAACAATGCTGTGTACTACAACAACGCCAATGCCTATTCAATAGTCTCAGGTGCCGCGCTCTCCGGCACATATGGCCCGCTGAACCCCGCAGCGCCCTCGACGCCTGGCGTCTTCTTTCCTGGCTACACCCCGGGTGACAACGGCAGCAGCGGTTCGTTTACGAACGGCGGGCTCTGGACTGAAGATCCGGATATCTCGAATCAACTGCCCTACAACCTCCCTCTGAATGATTGCGGCGGGAGCTACGACCCCGACGGTACGTATGACGTAGTCGTATGCGGGGTTGGTGACTCCGGGGCCAGCGCGAGCCTGGCCGATCTGCAGGTCAGCAACCTGATTGCCGGCATGTCGTCCTATGACGTGCAGCCGGCAGCCAGTTCCTCGCTCGTCATCGCGGCGCAGCAGGACCCGACCACGATGCTCGCGGCCAGCCCGAACTGACTCAGACTTCGGGCAAGTGGCATCAGCGTTTGCGGCTCCGGCGGCGGACGTTGATGCCGGCCCCCATGAATTCCCCACACGATGCCAGCCCGGCTGGACCGCTGCAGCATCAGCGGTCACAACAAACAATGAACGCACCGGATATCTCCACTAACGTCGGGCCAGCCGCCATGGTCGATGCGGGTCTCGCGTGCCTGGTCGTGATCGCCCGTTTCCACGGGATCGCGGCCGATGCAGCACAGCTGCGCCATGCGGCGGCACTCGGCAACGAGGCGTTCAGCACCGATGCGCTGGTATCCAGCGCCCGTTCGCTCGGCCTTAAAGCACGCGTCGCGCCGCTTCGGACAGAACGGCTGGTCCGCGCGCCATTGCCTGCGCTCGCGCTTGATCGCGATGGCAACCACCTTGTTATCGCGCGCTGTGACGGTGAGACCGCTTACGTACTCGAAGCGCACGCCGCAGCGCCTGGCGTTATGCCACTAGACGCGCTCGCGGCACGAACCACCGGGCGCATGATCCTGTTTGCGTCCCGCGCCTCGCTGGCTGGCGAACTCGCGCGCTTCGATTTCTCCTGGTTCATTCCCGCTGTCGTCAAGTACCGACGGCTGCTACTTGAAGTGCTGGGTGTCTCGCTCATCCTGCAACTCTTTGGCCTGGTCTCGCCGCTGATGTTTCAGGTGGTGATGGACAAGGTGCTGGTCAACCGGACCTACAGCACGCTGAATGTCGTATGCGTCGCCCTGCTCGTGAGTTCGGTATTCGAGGTGCTGCTCACGGGACTGCGCAATTATGTGTTCGCGCACACGACGAACCGTATCGATGTGGAGCTGGGCGCGCGCCTGTTCCGGCACCTGGTCGCGTTGCCGCTCAACTACTTTGGCGCACGGCGCGTCGGCGATACGGTAGCGCGCGTCAGGGAACTTGAGAACATCCGCAACTTCCTCACCGGTCAGGCGCTCACGGCCCTCATCGACCTGACGTTCTCGTTCATCTTCCTCGGCGTGATGTGCCTGTACAGCCTCTGGCTGACGCTGATTGTGGCCATCTCGCTGCCCGTCTACGTAGCGATCTCGATGGGCGTAACGCCGGTGCTGCGCCAACGCCTGAACGAGAAGTTCGCACGCGGCGCGGACAACCAGTCCTTTCTCGTCGAGGCCGTCTCTGGCGTTGAAACTGTCAAGGCGATGGCGGTCGAACCGCAGTTCGTCAAACGCTGGGAGACCCAACTCGCCGCGTATGTGGCGGCCGGCTTCCGCGTGAACCTGCTCGGCAACGTCGGGCAGCAGTTGACCCAGCTGGTTGGAAAGCTGGTGACGCTGGGCACCCTGTTCTTCGGCGCGAGGCTCGTGATCGACGGCAGGCTGACGGTCGGCGAGCTGATCGCGTTCAACATGATGTCGCAACGGGTAAGCGCGCCGGTGCTGAGGCTCGCGCAACTCTGGCAGGATTTCCAGCAGGTCGGCATATCGATGAGCCGGCTGGGCGACATCCTGAACTCGCGAACGGAAGCACCGCAAAGCCGCCAGGCGCTCCCGGCGCTCAAGGGCCACGTCAGCTTCGAGCAGATCCGTTTCCGCTATCGCCCCGATGGGCCGCCGGTTCTTGACAACGTCGCGCTGGATATCGGGGCTGGCCAGGTGATCGGCATCGTCGGGCGCTCAGGCTCGGGCAAGAGCACGCTGACGAAACTCCTGCAGCGACTCTACGTTCCCGAGCAGGGGACCGTGCGCATCGACGGGATTGATCTGGCACTCGCCGATCCGGCGTGGCTGCGTCGCCAGATCGGCGTAGTGTTGCAGGAGAACCTGCTTTTTAACCGCTCCATCCGCGACAACATCGCGCTGACCGACCCCGGCGCGCCGCTCGCGGCGGTCATCGCTGCGGCGAAGCTCGCCGGCGCGCATGAGTTCATCTGCGAGTTGCCCGAAGCGTACGACACGATGGTCGGCGAACATGGCTCGAACCTGTCCGGCGGGCAGCGGCAGCGCCTCGCGATTGCGCGCGCGCTAATTACCAATCCGCGCATTCTGGTGTTCGACGAAGCCACCAGCGCGCTGGACTTTGAGACCGAACGCGTGATCCAGAACAACATGAAGTCGATGTGCGCGGGGCGCACGGTGATCATCATCGCGCATCGGCTGACGGCCGTACGGCACGCTGACCTGATCGTGGCGATGGACAGGGGCAAGATCGTTGAGCGGGGCAATCACGAGACGCTGCTGCAACTCGGTGGCTACTACGCCCATCTGGTCTCGCTGCAGGACGGCTGATCATGAGATTCCAGAGATTGCTGGCAGTGCGCGACCTGTGCGCGCGCTATGCCACCGTAGTCCGTAGTGCATGGACCATCCGCCACCAGTTCGATTCTGTCGCGCGTGAAGCCCACGAACTGGCGTTCCTGCCCGCGCAGCTGGAGCTGGTCGAAACGCCCGTGCACCCCGCGCCGCACTGGGCGATGCGCACCCTGATCATCCTCACGGTGCTGATCCTGCTGATCGGGATCATCGGCCGCCTGGACATCGTGGTGTCGGCCACGGGGAAATTTGTGCCGGGCGCGCGCGTCAAGGTGATCCAGCCCGCCATGACGGGCGTGGTGCGGGACATCCTCGTTCAGGACGGCCAGCAGGTGAAAGCCGGCCAGTTGCTCATGAAGCTCGACACGACGCAGGCGGCGGCCGACGCCGACAAGGCTGTATCGTCGAAGCTCGATGCCGAGCTGGGTGCCGCACGCGCGACGGCATTGCTTGCGGCGCAGCATGATCATCGCCCACCCGTTGTTGCGCAGGTCGAGGGCGCGCCTGCCGACAGGCTGCACGAAGCCCAGCGTCTGGCCGAAGGCGCATTCCGCGAATATCAGGACAGGATTGATAGCGCACAGGCCGAGCTGGTCAAACGGCAGGCCGAACTCGACAGCACGCGGCAGGAAATCGGCAAACTGCAGGCGACTGCGCCCCTCGCCCGTGAACAGGCGAACGACTACAGATCTCTCGCGGGGGATAAATATGTTGCACGGAGCGACTACCTCGACAAGGAGCAGACCGCGCTCGGGCAGGAGCATGAACTGGCGGCGCAGCAGAGTCACGCGCGCGAACTGATTGCAGGCATTGCCGAGCAGCGCGCGGACATCGAATCGACCACGTCGAAATTCCGGCGCGACCAGCTCGATGAGCTCGAAAAGGATACGCAGCAGACGACGCAAAGCCGCGACGACGAGACGAAGGCGCAGACCCGCCAGGCGTTACTCAGTCTCACCGCTCCCGTGTCCGGGACCGTCCAGCAACTGGCTGCGCATACCCTTGGCGGTGTCGTGACGACGGCCCAGTCGCTGATGGAGATCGTGCCGGACGACACGCTGGAAGTGGAGGCGCAGCTGCAGAACAAAGACATTGGCTTCGTTGATGTCGGGCAGTCCGTGGCGGTGAAGGTCGAAGCCTTCCCGTATACGCGCTACGGATTTATCACGGGCACGGTTGTCTCTGTATCCAACGATGCCGCGCAGGACAAGAAGCTGGGGCTGGTTTTTCCGGTGCGCATCCGGCTGTCAACCAACCGGATTCATGTGGAAAAAAAATGGATCACGCTGACGCCCGGCATGGAAGTGACGGCAGACATCAGGACCGGCAAGCGCAGCGTGGTGGGGTACTTTCTGGGACCGCTGATGGAAAGCGCGCAGGAGAGCATGCGTGAGCGCTAGGCGAACCCGATGGCCGGTTACGCTCGCGATGATCGCCGCGACAGGACTCCTTGCGGTGGCGCCGTGCGCGCACGCCTTCGATGTGCTGCGCACGGAAGGCGGGATTTCTGCGACCCCGGCGGCCGAGATCGTGCCCGATCCGGCCGGATGCCAGTTCGGGCCGCCGGCCAGACCACTGCTGCTGGCCGAAGCGGTCGAACGTGCGCTGTGCAGCAATCCGAAGACGCGCGAGGCCTGGGCGGACGTCAAGGCGCAGGCGGCAGCGGTAGGCGTGGCGCGCGCCGCGTTCCTGCCGACCGTATCGGGCAACTGGCAGGGGGTGCGCGATGATTCCGCGACTGACGTGAGCGGTCACCCCGAGCTGAGTTCGAACACGGCGGCGACCGTTCGCTCGGAAAGCGTTTCGCTGAATTGGGTGCTGTTCGACTTCGGCGGGCGGGCTGCGGCGCTGCGCAACGCATCGGACCTGCTAGCGGCCGCGCGCGCGACGCAGGACGCGACACTGCAGAACGCGTTCGCCACGGTCGCGAAAGACTATTACGCAGCGCAGGCCGCGCAAGGGGCGCGTGAGGCGGCGGCTGACATCGAGCGCATGACGCAGGATAGCCTGGTTGCCGCCCAGGCCCGGGTTGACCGCGACATCGCCCCCATCACGGACGCACTGCAGGCGCAGACGCAGCACGACGAAGCCGTGTTCAATCTCACAAAGGCCGAAGGCGATGCGCAGACCGCGCTGGGTACGCTTGCGTCGAACATGGGACTGGACCCTGACGAACCGGTCATCGTGCCGGGGGTGACCGCTGCCCCGTTGCCCGACCCGACATACAGCGAATCGGTCGCGGAAATGATTGACGAGGTGAAACGCACACACCCGGCGGTGCTCGCCGCGCAGGCGCAGTTCGAGGCCGCGCAGGCGAAGGTCGCGCAGACGCGTGCCGAAGGCCTGCCGAATGTTAGCCTCGTGGCGAAATACAGCCGCAACAACCAGCCGGCGAGCCTGGGTCTCGGGATTCCAACGTTTCCGGCAACCGGGCACGACGCGTATATCGGCGTGCAGGTGACCATCCCGTTCTTCGAAGGCTTCGGCAGGCACTACCAGATCCGGCAGGCTGACGCTGAAGCGCAGCGGCAGAGCGACATGGCTGACGGGACGCAGCAGCAGGTCGCGCTCGACGTGTGGGCAAACTACCAGGCCTTGAACACGGCCACGCAGAACGCCACGCACAGTGAGACGTTGCTAGCAATCGCGCGGCGCTCGTTCGATGCGGCCGAACATCGCTACCGGGCTGGCGTGGGCAATATTCTCGAACTGCTGAATACGCAGACGGCGCTGGCCAGGGCACAGCAACGGCGGGTACAGGCGCTTGCCGACTGGCACAACTCGAAGCTCCAGCTCGCCGCGAAACTCGGTCGGCTCGGCATGGAAAGTATTGACGACAATGCACACCCGGAACTGAGATGATGCATACCCGATCAAGCCTGTGGCCGATCATGCTTTGGTTGCTCCTGCTCACTGGCGCGCAAGCGTCGCTCGCGGATGACGCGCTCGATGCATTGAAGGCGCCCGCTGCGGCGTTGCGTAACGAGCGTGTGCTCATGGTGCCGGGCGACCCGGACCGGCCGGTGATGTTGCAGATGACCCTCTACACGCCGGATGGCCCCGGCCCATTTCCGCTCGCGGTCATGAACCACGGTTCGGCAGGAAACATGCCGGCTGACCTGCAGCCTCGCAACCACCTCACGTTCGCAGCGTACTATTTCCTGTCGCGCGGTTATGCCGTGGCATTGCCGATGATGCGCGGTTATGCCGGATCGGGTGGACACCTGGGCAGTCATGGCTGCGACGACATGGCGACGGGACTGGACGCCGCGCAGGATATTCGCGCCGTGATCGGTTACCTGAAACAGCAGCCCGACATCGACGGTTCCCGCATCGTCGTGGCGGGCCAGAGCTTTGGCGGCTGGAACACGCTGGCGACGGGCACCCTCAATGTGCCGGGTGTGAAGGGGCTGATGAGCTTCGCGGGCGGCATGAAGGCGTCCAGCTGCCGCGATCCGGACACCGAGCTGATCAGGGCGGCGGGCGAGTTGGGTGCACGCACGAGGACGCCGTCCATCTGGTTCTTCGGTGACAACGACGCGACGTTTGCGACGTGGGTATGGCACGGCATGTATGAGCGCTACATGATGGCCGGTGGCCCGGTCGAACTGGTTGCCTATGGCCCATTTGGCAGCGATTCGCACAACATGCTGGGCTCTGCCTCGGGGCTACCCCTCTGGGTGCCCCGCGCCGACGCGTTCCTTGCCCGCGTGGGCCTGCCGCATACCCTGCTTTATCCCGAGTACCTGCCAACGCCCGCCCCGCCACCCAGCCACTATGCCGACATCAACGATGCGCAGGCGCTACCTTATCTGGGCGAACAGGGCGCGGCGTACTACCGGAAATTCCTCAGCAGGTCCCTGCCGCGCGCGCTGGCAATTGGACCTCATGGGGCGGGGACCGCCAGCGAAGGGTTTGATGCGATTGCGCAAGCGCTGAAACTCTGTGGCCAGCAAGGCCCCGGTTGCCGTCTTTACGCCGTCGACAACAACGTGGTGTGGGTTCGCCCGACACCGGCGCCACCGCCGACGCACTTTGCGGCGATTTCGGATGAAGCGGCGGTGCCGTACCTGAACGCCGGAGGCCGGGCCGGCTATGAGAAGTTCCTGACCATGCGCCGGCCTCGCGCGTTCGCCGTTGCGCCCGATGGTGGCTGGGATGCGGCTTCGGCCGGCGCCGACCCCGTTGCCTTTGCACTGGCCCACTGCGCCCAGCTTCATCGCGGCTGCCAGTTGTATGCGGTTGACGGGGATGTCGTCTGGTCGCAAACGCCAGCGTCCGGCACGGGCCGAAGTGCGCGGAGCACCACGCCATCCACGCTTCGCGGAACGCCTTCGCCCGTGGGAAAACAGCACGCGGTGACGGGGGCCAATGGCGCTTAGGGCAGCGGTCTCCCGTCAACGCAAAGCCGGTACGTCGGACATTCCGTTTTCCACTACTGCCCTGCGCATTCGCCTATGAACTGCTCGCCCGTACGCCGCTTTGCAAGCCATCGGCTTTCCCGACTGCGCGGGTGAGCGCGGGCTTCCAACTCACCGCGCAGTTCTGACTATCGAAAGGGGAGATCGCTCGTGAATCACATGTTACCTCCAGCCGTCCCGGCCGAACACGAATCCGAACCGGATGCGCATCGCACGAACAAACGCGTCGGCCATCCGTACATGCAGAGCAGGCGGCGCAACCGTCTCAATCTGCGGACCGTGACCGAGCCGCACCGGGGCGAAACGCCCGCCCGCGCCGCCAGCCCGCAGCATGAAGCACACACCACACCCCCACCGGTGCTCGTGACATGCAGGCGGCGTCAGTCAGTGCCGGACCTTCCCCACCCGGTGGACAACGCCTGATTGCCCGGCAGAAGATGATGCAGCGGTGTCTCCCCGCGCCATGACCGAAGCCTCGTTGTGATACGTGTGCAAATTTAACCCTGTCCAGAAAAGGATGTTCCCGTGGTGAGTTCATATCTACAACTGCTGGCGCAGCGAGCCCAGCTCGATGCGGACATCGCGGCAGCCCGAGCAGCGGAACGACGGGCCGCGATCGAACAGATCAGGAATCAGATGACGGAGTACGGCATTACAGCGGCGGAACTGGATGAGCGGCGTGGCCGTCACCGGGTGCCGGCCAGCCAGCTCGCACCCCGGTATCGCGATCCCGTTTCGGGTGCGACCTGGTCCGGACGCGGCAGGCCGCCCCGTTGGCTCGCGGGCCGCGACCGGCAGGCGTACCGGATCGATGCGCTACCCTCATTGACGACCACCTGAACGAAACACATGCCGACACGACGCAAGTTCGCCGCGCTTTTTATTGTCGCGCTCCTGCTCCCCCACGCCAGCGTATTCGCCGCGTACCGGGAAGAGTGGCTTACCGATCGTCAGGGCGATCAGGCTCGCCTCGTCTCGCGCCGTGGCCCTTTGACCCAGGCCTGCGGAAAATATGCGCCCAGATGCAAGGCTGATACATCGTCCGACAATCGGGCCGCTGCGCACCTCAGAGCGCACCCGGCGGTATCCGATCCGATCGCAGCGTTTGCCAATGAGCCCCGCACCCTGTTCGCGCCAGGCAGGATTGAAAATTCGTAGGTCTAACCATCCACCTGTTACCGGCGGGAAAAATATATGCCCATAACGAACCAGCGATTATTGACACAACACATCGTGCTGGCGCAGATGATGCCCGGAACCCGTTACAGCCTTCACCAGATCGCCCGGCTGGTTGGCGCTGGCGTGCCCAATGCCCAAAGGGTGCTGGCAGAATGCATCGCGAGAGGGGGGGGCAAAAGACGATCGCGGGTAAGCGGGATGTCTACTGGTTGCCTTCGGAAGAGGAATTCACGAGCAACCAGGGCAGTCGATGGGCGCTCCCGCAGGCGACCCTGCAGGGGTACGACGCGATCAATAGTCGCTTTCAGGAACTGTGTCTTTCCAGCCGTCCTGAAGTCCGGAACACCCGGGGCGCAGGCTGAGATCGTTACTGACCGACCAGTCCCGAGCGCTACCAGTGTTGTCGGTGTGTCGGGTTCCAAACTCTTCCTGATGGCAGAATCATGAACCGGACCCACCTCAAATGCTCGCACTGCGATACGGCAGTCGCCCGCGCCGCCAGCCACTGCCCGGGCTGCCAGGCGAAACTGTGCCGTGGCGCACCGCTCGGACTGCATCTGTTCGCACTGGTCGCGGCGATTGCCATTGGTGCCGCATGCGCGTCGGCGCTGGGTGCCGACGAATCGTGGGTGGGATGGATGATCGGCCTGGCTGCGATGGTGAGTGCCTGGGGATTGCTCGACCGGCTATATGAGAATCGCGTCCGCTTCACGCGCAATCGCGCCAGCGGCCCCGATGCGTGATTGCCCAGCGCGGTGGCCTGCGTGCTGGAAACGTGCAACTGCGCCGTCACGGTGGCTGTGGCTGACTTCACGAAGGGTGGCGTGTAACGAGCGTTGACCCGTGGGAATCGACGTAATTAACGAACGCAAGATTGCGTTCGCTGAAATCGCCTGAAAATCAGGCACTGCGTCACAGGATGTAAATTCCGTCCATCTTTACCATTCGAAACCAGTCTTCAACGCTTTCATGACCCGAACATCCCGCCGCACCGCGCACAAGCCCGGCCGCAAGCCGCTCACAAAGGACATGCTGCTGCCCCTGCCTGCGGTAAGGGTGCGCGCGCTGTCTCTGGAAAATCATCTTGCGCTTGCCGCGATACGCACCGGTCATGGTAGTGAGGAAGTGGCGATGAGGCTGTTGCGAATCCTCTATCTCAGCTGGTTCATGCGTGATACGGCAGACCATGATCGGGATATCGATGTGTTCCGCGAAGCTGAAGCCGCGTTGACGCGAAGCCGGATAGGGGCGAACCGGCACCTTGGATGGGTGCTGTCCGACGACGATCACCGTGTGCTCGCACATATTCTCGCGTTGCATGATGAGCAACTTGCATCGCTGCCATCGCATCGGTACACCGAGGCCTGGGAGGGGCTGCAGCGATTCCTGCGCGGCGACGACTGGTCGCCGATTCCACTGTGACCCTCACATGACAAACGCAGTGAATATGAACGATCTGAAATGTCCCTATTGCCACAGCCGTGTCCCGCGTGGCGCGCAATTCTGCTTCGGGTGTCGCACGGAAGTACTCTACGGACCGCCAGGCGGTCTGATCCTGCTGGCAGTGCTTGCGGCCGTATGTTGCGGTTCCGTCGCCACTGCCGTGCTCCACACACAGACTGCGGGATGGGTAGCCGGCCTTGGCCGTACTGGCAGGATCGTACGTCTGGCTGGCGAAGGTTTTCAGGGAACGCGTTGCTTTCAGACGCATTGACCGACGGCACCGGACCTAGTGATGCGCCTCGGGACCGAAGCCCAATGCGCCACTGCTGTGGGTTTGCCCGGAAAGCGTCCGAACTCTCTCCACTGACTCTCCCAGGTGAAAAATCAGCATGCACTGGAAATGGGCAGTGACCGGACAATTGTGCGGCAGGCTACCGTTGCAAAACTAGAGGGATTGAGTGGGCGCCAGACGGCATACGGTCGTACCGTCTACCATGAAAACGTGTCCACTCCGCACGGGGCTGGATCATAGCGACGAGAGACGTGTTGCGCAACGGCCGGCGCGAAAACATCAGGCAGGCTGCATACAGTCTGCCTGACAGCGGCAACTATGCCGACTTGCAGGCGATTGAGGGCATCCTGTGCATTCAGTACGGTGTGATCGAGGCGCGCCGGCTGTTTGTTGATCGCGCGTTCTGCCTGAACGTAAACCGGCGCTGCTCGGAAGCAGGATGGAAACGCGACGACCCGGCCGCGTGAGCGTGGCATCGCCTGATCGGACGGGCGTAGCCGCGAACAGGGTTCCGGCGATCGGCGTCAGATCGGCGCGGAGCCGGACTGACGCCGACGCAGCGATAGCGCTGCGCGTGACCTGTCAGGCGCCAGCCGGATGGATCGACAGCGCGTTCTTCACCGACTTCACGCCGGCCACGCCCTTTGCCACTTCGGTCGCACGATCGGACTGGGGTGCCTCAGGCACGCTGCCCTGCAAGGTCACCGCGCCGTCATGCGCGCGCACGGTCAGATTGCTGGCGCTGATCGTGGAGTCGGCCACCAGCGCGTTGCGCACCTTTTTCGCCAGCGCACGGTTCGCGGCTTTTGCAGCGTTGTATTGCGCTTTCGACGCATGATACTGCGCCTTGGCTGCTGCCGTCGGTCCGCTCGCCGCAGGCATCGCGGCAGGCGCGGACGCCGCAGACTGTGCGTAGGCGTGGGTGGACAGCGCAATGAGCAACGCGCTGCCAGCGAGCCTGAGTCGTTGGGTGGTCTTCATATCGTATTCCTGTTATTCGGTTATGGCTGCCCTGCCAGCGGCCCGCGAACGGATCGGACTACTGCACGACCGCCCGGATGATTCCTGTCCGGTGTCGCAAGATGCCTGATCCTGCTTCACCCTTTGCGTTAACGGATCGGGTATCGGAATGGATGTCAGTGAAAACCCCCGGTCGTACATCTCCAGCCTCGCCTGGCGACAACCCTGTCAACCGCTTTCATCGGGGCTGGTGTGGTCGATCAGCGCGAGCGCCGCAGCCTGCGCTTCACCAGCATCGGCCCGCCTGATCGCGTCGACGACGCGTCCGTACAGTATCAGCGTGTCCGGCCAGTCCTGCTTGCGCTGTACTGCCTGCCGCCCGGCCACCGCGAGCGCGCCGCGCACCAGCGGCGCCAGCTGCGAGAACAGTGGATTGCCGCTGGCTGCGAGGATCCGCATCGCGAAGACCTCGCGCGCAGCCAGAAAACCGGGCTGGCCAGGCGGACTTTCGCGCAGCGCATCGAATGCGAGCCTGATCGCGGCGATGTCGTCAGCGTCACCGCGGGCCGCCGCCTGCGCGGTAGCTACCGGGCCGATCAGGCGGTGAAAGCCGATCAGCGCCTCGCGGAACCGCGGATCGGGGTCCAGGCGCACGCGCCAGTAGAGCACGTCCTCGTTGAGGATGCGCCACTCATGCACCGGACGGACATGCGTGCCGATTTTGGGCCGGATGTCGAGCATGTTGCGTGCGAGCAGCATCGCGAGCACCTCGCGCAGCACGGTGCGGCTCACGTCGTAATTTTTGGCCAGCACGTCCTGCGGCGGCACGTGGTCTGCCCACGCGCCGTCGAGAAGGTCCTCCATGAACTGGTCGAACGTCTGGCTGACCAGCGAACGGTCCTCGTGTCCGTCGTGTTCCATGCTCCACTCTCCCGATATCGTCTGCTGTACTGCGGAGACCGGCTGCGCATACCGGCGGGGACTACATGTTTGCGGCGTCAGGTAAGGTCGTCTTCAGCACATCACGCAGCCGGTGCCGGTAAGCGGGTGAGACGGGCTGAGCGAGGGAGAGTCGCCGCAGGTGCGCATATACCCCGGCATGGATGGACCTGCAATGCGGGCAGAAGTGGACCGTCTCGTCGAGGTAGCCGGTGAACCAGTCCCAGCCCCTCGCATCGCCGGTGAACTTGTCAGGGCACAGCGCACCGCACATGCAGCAGACCGCAAAGATGGGCGCTGCGGCCATGGTCGGGGCGATGCGGGCGCGATTATTCATGACGGCGTGCCGGGTCGCCTTGAGCGTCAGACAATAAATCAACTCAAGACGGCTTGTGATTCGACAACCCAGACAAAGCAGATCGCGACGGATCTGACTGCGCATCGAAGTGCTCGCCAAGCATATCCGTCAACATCCATAGTGGACACGGCTTGCGACAGAGGCCATCGAAACCGACGCGCCTGATTTCGGCGGGCGACATCTCGCGGCAGGCCTGGCTAAGTGCAACAATGAGGACGCTATGGAAGCTCGGCCTTGATGCCGCGTCCCTGATGAAGCGAAAGTTGTTCTGCCGGCACAGACGTGTATCGATCAGCAGGGCACGAGGCATCCAGTGCAGGAGCGTCGACTCAACGAACTCCATGTCGCGCGCCGCAGCCGCCGCGAAACCTTTCAGCCGCAGCAGCAAAGCAATCGATTCGCCGATGGCAATATCCCCGTGGGCGACAACCACGCTGCGTACAAGGGGTGTAGTCGGCAGCCGCTTCGGATTCCACAAAGCGAACTGGCTTTCGTTCTCAAGAGCATGCCGTCCGGTCATGGCAGGAACTCCCTGTGCCCCGTGTCTGTGTTGGCGGTGGGATTCACGCCTAATAAACATACGATTTCACGTATTGAACTGATCATTTCATGCCGTGTGCACGGCCGTCTATCGGCTAGTTTTACCTACGGGATACCCCTCGTATATTCGAATGATCTGACGAAATGCCCGATTGCCTGCGTGACAGGAAGATATAAAATATTGCGTGCGTCAGTGCATCCCAGCGCGGCGTGTGTGTTTGGGCCGCCGCGTCGCGGCGGCCTTTTTTCCGTCTGGCCTTCGTCCAACATGTTTATAGAAGAACGGTGCACGGGCCAGCAATGCGCGCCACCGTTGGGTATTCACGCACGGCGATCCCGCTCTGCAGCTATGGGCAGGCAGAAGGTCCGGCCAATGCGGGCCTGGGCACATCAGAAATGCTTGCTGCGACGCTGGATGTGTCGCGATCGCGCTTTCGGCGCAGCCTTGCGTAACGGTTTTTCCCGTTCGGCCGGGATTCTTTCGAGCAGGCGAGCTACGGCTTCATATAGACCCGTCTTTACGCCTGTGCCATCACGAGCCAGGGAGCAACGTGCCGAACAGCGGCTTCGTGGACTCCATCATTTCAGGCAGGACGGCCCGTACCGTGACCGGATGGCGATGACGGGAAAGGACGTAGCGTGGCAGGCATTAACGCACGTCATGACCGGCACGGCTGTAGTTCGCGCAATCCTCAGTTTTCCAGATGGGATCGAACAGCAGCGGGTAGAAAAACCATCCGTGGCTGATTCCGTGTTCGTTGCCGGTCATGGCGGGGTCCGGGTTCGCGCAGGCGATGTGGCAGTCGCCCGGCACGTCGCGGCGGTGCTCGCACGACCAGCATTCATGCATCATGGTGCGTGCCATCAGCAGTCTCATTCATCGCGTAGCGTAAGCGAGGCGCGCGCGAGCGCCGCCTTCGCGTGTTCGACCAGACCCGGCCCCAACCCGCCGAGCGTGAACAGTTCCGGCTCGCTGTAGCGTGCCAGGTCCCGCAGGGTATGAATGCCGTGTTTCTCGAACGTGCGGAATCGCGGCACGCCCGCCAGCAGATCGACCAGCCGTGCGGACGGCTTCAGTCCGGCTGGCCCTGCGGGTGCGCCGTTAGCAGTGCCTGGTTTATCTGCCACCGGCATGGCCGGCAGGTCCACGCCCAGCTCCTGCATCCCCTAATAAATAGGGGAGAATTACCCGGAGCCAGGGAGATGCCGCTATGAGCCTTGCCGGACAAGGGTTTGAAGGAAGAAGGGTTTTGCCCCTGAAGGGCGACTTCAAGAACCGCAAGATTGGCCGCCTGGTGAACTTTGCTGTTGAGGAACAGGCGAGTCGGGGATTGACGCTGGATCACCTGCTTGCGACGGAGGCGGACGATGACGGCATCCGTTATTGAACCAGAACCCGACTCAACCGAAGCTGCGCAGCTTGTCATCGAAAGCGCGCCGGTTTCCCGCGTGAAATGGGTTCACCGCGAGCGCATCCGCGCGAACGGCTACACCCCGAACCGGGTTGCGCCGCCCGAACTCGAATTGCTGATCCTGTCGCTCCCCGAGGATGGTTTCACCCAGCCCCTCGTGGTGCTGGACGAGGGCGACGGCTACGTGCTGGTCGATGGCTACCACCGCTGGTTTGTGTCAGGCGACCGGCGCATCATCGCCCGCTATGGCGGCCATGTGCCGGTCGCGCAGATCGACGCCGATCCGGTCCACCGGATGATGTCAACGATCCGGCACAACCGCGCACGCGGCACGCGTGCCGTATTGCCGATGGCGGATATCGTCGGGACGATCATCGAGGCAGGCGTGCCCGCTGAAGATATCGGGCGCGGACTCGGGATGGAGCCGGAAGAAATCGACCGGCTTGCCGATCGCTCAGGCATGCCGCGACGGATTGGCGAGCGCGAGGCAAGGCAGGAATTCGGGCGGGCCTAGGTTCGAGAGTAACGGTGTTCGTGATCAGTGGTCGGCGATGCTTGAAATTTCCGTCACGTCAAACGTCGATGCGGTGTCGCATCGCGTGTCTACGCTCGCATATCGCCAGCTTCCCTTCGCTGAAGCGCGCACCGTCACTGAACTGGCGAAGCTCGCTGCCGTCGCGGAGAAAGCCGCGATTCCGCAGGTATTCGACAACCCAACGCCGTTCACGGTGAACTCCTTGGCGGTGCAGGCGGCGCGAAAGGAATTGCCCATCGCGTGCGTGTACATCCGCGACAGGGCCGCGCAATATCTCGCGCTGTACGAGTTCGGCGGCGTGCAGTTCCTGGGGGGCAAGCCGGCCGATCTTGTGCCGGTCGCGGCGGCAGTGAACCGCTACGGAAACCTGCCACGCGGCACGATCCGCAAGTACATGAACCGGCCTGACGTGTTCCTCGGGCCGGTCAAGACGGCACACGGCGAGGTGTACGGGCTGTGGCAGCAGTCCCACTGCACAAGCATGCAAGGAAAACGCGCGGCAAGGCCAAAGGTCTGACCGCCAACGCGACCGGCAATCTGAAACTGCTTGTGGCACTTCACAAGCCGGTCCAGACGAAGAAGCGTCTGGAGTATGGCACGCGTGCTCAGGCCATCGTGTTGGCGACTTCAGGCGCTTCTTCGGCGCAGAACTGGCGAAGGCCATCGCGAGCGCGAAATGACAGAGGCGATTCATCCGGTGTTTCCCGCTGGGCGGTCTTTCTTCGTCGCCGCCGCGCAGCGCCGATTCAGTTCGGCACGGATGGTCCGGTCGGTGAGCAGCCGGCGCGCTTCGATAAGTCCGTACCGCACACACAGGCAACCCTCGATTGATTGCCAGTCGGTATAGCTGCCGCTGTCCGCCAGATGGTAAGCAGCCTGGCGAATGGTTTCCCGCCGCCCGGTCCGTAACACGTCTCTCATGATCATGATCCGCCTCCTGCGAGGGGATATGTTCATATTTTAGGAGGTGAAAGGCGAACCAGTGAAATGGCGGCGCACTTTCGACGGGTATCCACTTACGATAGCGACAGTGCGCTGGCGCACCGGGAACCTGTGAAAACCTATGTTCCCGGCAGGAGTCGATCGCGCGATGCCATCTCGTCAGCAAACGTCGCGATGGCTGCACCGCAGCGAACCATTCCGCCGGTGAAGAAGCAGACGCGCCATCCCTGTTCTTCAGCGACGTAGCGTACCGCCTGCTCGTATATCCGCGGCTGGTCCTTACCGATCCGCACGGCGATCCTGTGATCATGCCATGCGAAATCGAACCGCACCTCGCCGGTCGATCTTCCTGCGCACAGGGAAAGCACATACGCGCGCTCGGGCTCCGGTAGTCTCGTCGCCCGCACGTGCAGCGCGAACATTTCGAGCATCTCGCCGATCATGTCCATTGCAGTCCCCGCTTATCAAACCCATTTTCGGGTCATGTCAATCCTCGCGCCGTGTGGTGTCCGGGTCGTCATCTGGGACCGGTCCCAGATCGTTGAGCTGGTCGTAGGCCTCGTCGGCTTTTCGCCACCACACGAGGAATGCAGCGATCAAGATCATGACAAGTACTGCCGTGACCAACAGCCCGACGATAACCAAACCGAAGAGAGTCACGTCTGGCTCCGCAAAGACGCATGCAATCAGCATATTATATGATCGCCACGTCTGACGATATTGGACCTTGGTCCCATAAAAGCACCTGGCGACGATGCTCGGCCATCCCGCAAAAGCTCACCTGTAGCCGTGTGCGATGGGGTCGAAAGGTACTTTCCGGCCCCTTCGAAATTGGGGGCAATTGCGCAGCGCGTTGTTCAGGTAGCCATGAACTTTATAAGGTGTTTGCATAGCCCGGTGTTCGCACATGGCTAAAGATCGTCAGGGTGTTTCGATCCGTGAGTTTGCGCGGCGCGAAGGCGTGTCCGATACGCTTGTGCATCGTGCGCTGAAACTCATGCGCATCAAGGCTTTGCCGGATGGAACGATCGATCCGGCGCTCGTCTGAACCGCATGGCGCAAGCGCAATGCAACGGGCGAAAGCACCGAAAAAAGAGTGCAGACAAAGGTGCAAACAGGCGTGCAAACACCGATGCAAACAGTTTGCAGCCGGACAGTGGTACGAAAGGTCTGGGCTATGGCGAAGCGCTGCGTCTGAAAGAAAACTGGATGGCGCTGCTACGCCGTTAGGAATACGAACAGAAGTCCGGCGCACTGGTTGAACTGGCCGTCGCACAAAACGTCGTGTTCGAACTGTGCCGCGAACAGCGCGACGCGTGGCTGGCATGGGCAGCGAAGGTCGCGCCGTTTATCGCGATGCAGTTCGCGATTGATGACGTGGACCGGCTGACGACCACACTGAGCGCGCATGTCCACCAGCAGTTCGCCGACCTCGGGGAACCTGAAGCACGCTTCGACGCAGGCGAAGAGCGACCAGATCAGGCGGACCGGCCGTAGGGGCTGGACGCCACCGCCGCGCCTGAGCCTGCCTCAGTGGGCTGACCGTTATCGGCGGCTCGCGAAGGTCGCGGGCAGCATGTCGGGGCCCTGGTCAACGGCGGCGGTTGAGGTGGCGCGCGGGCCGATGTTCGCGGTCACCGAGCCGGGCATGCATGTGATTACAACGATGGTGAGTACCCAGCTACTCAAGACCTCGTTTATCGAAAACGTATTCGGATATTTTGCGCACCTCGATCCGTGTCGGATCCTGCTGTTGCAGCCGAAAGACGATGCGGCGGTGCAGTTCAGCAAGGAACGTATCACGCCGCTGGTGCGGGCCACGCCCGTGCTGCGCGAACGGGTCGGCACGAGCCGGATGCACACCGCCGATGAAACGTTGCTGTTCAAGTCGTTTCGGGGTGGGTTTCTCGCACTCGCGGGCGCTGGCAGTCCCGACAACCTGGCCCACCGCCCGATACGGATAGTCCTGGCCGACGAGATCGACAAGTACCCGGTTACCCATGAAGGCGACCCGATCACGCTCGCGGAGGAGCGCGTTGCGACCTTCGCAAACTGGCTCGCGGTGCGGACCCGTTCGCCGACCGTGCAGGAAGAGAGCCGCATTGAGGCGAGCTACCACGAATCGGACCAGTGGCGCGTGAGTGTCGAGTATCCGCATTGCGGGCACCGGCAGTTCCTCGACTTCTTCCTGCACGTCGAATGGGACAAGCGCAAGAATGCGGCTGGCAACGTGGTCGAATACCGGCCACGCACCGCGCGCGCGTACTGCGAAGCGTGCGGCGCGGGATGGTCGGAGGGCGAGCGGCTGAATGCGTTGCAGACTGCGCGCTGGCACCAGACGCGGCCCTTTGAATGCTGCTGCGCGCGTCACGTACCGCTCGATGATTACGAGCGCGCATGGCGCGGCACGGACGATGCGAGCGATAACGAGGATGCGCTTGCTACCGTGTGGGACTGGTGGGCGTCTGACCGTCACGCGGTGTACCGCGCGAAGTGTCCGGTCTGCGGCGCGTGGGGTATCGACAATATCCATGCGGGTTTCCACACGTCGAAACTGTACAGCCCACGGCAGCGTGACCGGCCTGCCGATGTCGCCAGCAAGTGGCTCGCCGCGCAGGGCGATGAAGACAGGTTGCAGGCGTGGTGGAACACGCAGATGGGCATGCCGTATCGCCCGCATACCGGCCGTGGGCTGCATATCGAGGCGCTGGCCGCGCGCGGTGAGGTATGGGCCGCGCCGGTCGAGGATGGCGTCGCGGTGCTGGTGGTCGGTGCCGATGTGCAGAGGACCTACGGCGTTGAGCTGGAAACCGGGCTGGGGGCGTAACGAGGAAAGCTGGTCGGTGGATTACCACGTGATCGAAGGCGAATTCTCGGATGCGGCAACACAAAGTCAGGTCGATGCCTACCTGAAGCGGCTCTGGCATCGCGCGGATGGCCGGCCCTTTGAAGTCTTTGCCGCCTGCATCGATTCGGGCGGCCACCATACGCAGGCCGTGCATGAGTTCTGCAAGGCGCGTATCGGGCGGTGGATCTGGGCCATCAAGGGCGAATCCGCGCGCGGTGGTGAGCGTAATCCGGTCTGGCCGTCGAAGCGCCCCACCTCGCGCACGAAGAAGACCTACCGGCCGGTCATCCTCGGCGTCAATGCGGCAAAGGACACGATCCGGCAACGGCTGTATCTCGACCATGAGGGAACGGGCTACATGCATTTCCCGCCGACCGCGACATCAGCTATTACGCGCAACTGACTGCCGAGCGGATCGTCGTGAAGGAGTCCGGTGGGTGGCGTTACCGCGTGTGGGAGTTACCTGCGGGCAAGGCCAATGAAGCGCTCGACTGCCGCGTGTATGCGTACGGTGCGCTGTGCGGGCTCCTGCATTTCGAGCTGCAACTGAATCGCCGCGCCGAAGCCGTCAAGGCGTGGGCTGGACCCGCACCGCTGGTTCCTGGCGGCCCAGTGACGCCGCCCGGTTTGCCGCGGAATCCATCGCCAGCACGCTCGCTGGTACAGCGGCTTGCCTGACTGATACCGGATCGACATGCAGGGTGACACATGATCACGCAGACGAAGCACGGGCACGTGGTGTTTGAACACGACGATGCATTTCACGGCGAGGTGCGCATTGTGAAGGGCGAACTGTCGGTGACGGTTTCGATTGACGCACTGCGCGCGCTGGTGGCGGAAAGCGTGCGGTATGACCTCGCAGCCCGCGTGGCTCGGATGAAGCCGGCCGACCTGCTGCGGCGGATCGCGTGAACTGAACGGGAACAGCATCATGGCGATCTGCGGCTGCGACGGCGTCCTGGGCGGCATGCCGCCCGACGTGCTGAAGACGCGTCTCGCGCAGATGCAGCAGGCGTATCTGGACCTGGCCACCGGCGTGAAGAGCCAGGCCGCGTCCTATGCGCCGGCCGACGGCAGCCGTTCGGTGACCTATACGCAGGCCAGCATCGGAAGCCTCGTGCAGGTCATTCTCGACACGAAGAAACAGCTCGCGGCGCTTGAGGGCCGGCGCTGCAACCCCCGCCGGCCGGTTGGACCGTTTTTCTGAGCCATCGTGAGCATGATCGTCGATGCCAGCGGCAGACCGCTGGCGGTACCACCTGCCGGTAGTGGTCGTGGCAACGGGCATGGCAGACCCCGGGCCACGGTCGCCGGGCCGGGCCTGCCCCAAGGCACGCCGCTCGGACTCGCGCCGTACCTGTTCCAGTATGACTCGGCGAACTGGCTCACCCAGGAGATGGGCAACTGGCTGCCGTGGATACGGTCGCCCGATTCGGAAATCAACCTGTTCCGCGACCGCATGGTCGCGCGCGCACGGGACCTCTCGCGCAATGACGGCTGGATCAGCGGCGGCGTCAACCGCATTTTCGACAACACGGTTGGCACCAGCCTGCAGCTCGCGGCAAACCCCGATTACCGGGCGCTCGCGCTAAGGAGCGGCATCACCGCGTTCGACGCCGGGTGGGCGGACGACTTCCGTCGCATCGCCGAGGCACTGTGGCGCGGCTATGCGGAGAACGCCGGACGCTATAACGATGTGTCGCGGCAGCTCACGCTCGGCCAGCAGTTCCGCCTCGCGCTGCGCCACAAGCTGATCGACGGCGAGGGGCTGGGCCTCATTTACTGGATGCCGGAGCGCATCGGCCAGGGCGGGGCCGATTACGCCACAGCACTGATGCTGGTGGACCCGGACCGGCTTGGCACTCCGTACCAGATGATCGACACGCGCAACCTGCGCGGCGGTGTCGAGATCGTTGACAACGGCGTGCCGCTCGCGTACCACATCCGCCAGGCCGAGCCGAACGACTGGTATCTGGCGGTCGAGGCGAACACCTGGGAGCGCGTCGCGCGTTACGACGACGATGGCTGGCTGCTCGTCATCCACGATTACGACCGCGACCGCGCGGGCCAGCATCGCGGCATCGGTGCCTTTACGCCGGTGCTCACACATGCGCGCATGCTTGCGCGCTATTACGGCGTGGAACTACAGGCGGCCACCGTCGCGTCGATCTTCGGCATGTGGATTACCAGCCCCTATGATCCGGCGCTGGTTGGGCGCGGGCGAAGGCGAGGAACTGCCGCTATACCAGTCGCTGCGCGCGAACAGGGCCGACGAGCGGTCAGCACTCCCGACCGGCGTGCGTATTCCGACACTCGCGCCCGGTGAATCGATCGAGAGCGTATCGAGCGGTCATCCGCACGGCAACCTCGAGATGTTCACGCACGAGATGCCGCGCGTCATCGCGGCGGCGCTGGGCCTCTCGGCTGAACAGGTCACCCAGGACTGGAGCCGCACAAACTACAGCAGCGCCCGCGCCGCGCAGCTTGAGGCTTGGAAGACATTGCAGCGGCGACGCGATGAGTTCTGCCTGAACTTCGCCTCACCATTCTATGGCGCGTGGCTCTGGGAGGTGATGGACCGGGGCGAACTGCCGCTGCCCTCAGGTGCGCCGCCGTACATTGAAGCGCGCTCGGCTTACGCGCGCTGCTCATGGATGGGCGTGGCGCGTGGCTGGATCGATCCAGCCAAGGAAAAGGCCGGCGCGGTAATGGGCATGGATGCCGCGCTCTCGACACTGAAGCGCGAATGCGCGGAGCAGGGACTCGACTATGAGAAAGTGCTGCACCAGCGGGCGATGGAAATCCGCCTGATGAAGGAGCTGGGGCTCGAACTGCCCGATTGGGCCGGTAGTGTGGGGGCAGCCGAAGCCGGGAAAGTCGAGGAACCACCACGGCCGAATTGATACCCGCTCTGGTCACGCCACACGACGACTATGCCGAACCAGATCATCAATATAGCCAGCAAGACTACGACGTAAAAGGGATTCATATTGTGTACTGCCTTTTTCAGCGGCAATTGCATGCCGGGCGATGTGCAGCGAACAGCTTTGACACAAGAGAAATCGCAAGCATCAATGCGATTTCAGTTCCGATTGCGGATCCGCGACATCGCGGATCTCCCGCTTACCCTGTTGTCAATAATAATGGCGGGCAGGCGGCATCATTGCACGCGGAAACCGTTGCCACCCGCCTTGGTGGAATTTCCATCCATATCGACCCTGTACCCATTGCGGCCTGTCATATCGATAACCGTACCGCGCACGCTCCCAATGTCCCTTCGTCCATACGTACTGGCGGCCGGTCCATGCCCAATAACCCGACGCCCATACCTGCCCCGGATGCGCCTGTGGAACCGCCTCATAGCGCGGCGGCGGCCGCTGGTTGATGACTGCGGCGATACCAACCTGTGCGTTCGCAGCCACCGGTGCAAGTGAGGCAGTGCATGCCACGCTCAGGGCGAGGACAAGAAAGTTTTTTTTCATGTGAAATACCATTCAGAATTAAAGGGATTGTGGGATGGACGGCAACAGCATCGCGACATCATGTGTTTCGCTCTCCTGTTATCTGAACGGTCTCATGAGGCGATTCGATGACATAAAACCTGTGACTTGTGCAAGGGCCAATTTCAAGATGGCGTGTAAGACGGGATGTATCTGCGTTCCATATTCAATCAATGTTCCGAATGAAATACGCTTCGATAGGGGGCAACCCGTAACGTAGCGGACGTTCTCACAGCGATCGCTCCCGCGAACTGTGATCTGGAACGCAACGGCATACAGGAATCCGCACGATCGGGTTACCGAAAGCACACACTGCCGGACTGAGCCGGAAGCGCGGCGGCAGCCGAAGCCGGGAAAGTCGAGGAACCGCCAAGGCCGAACTGATACCGGCACTCTGGCGAAGCCCCGCAATGTATCTCAATCAGGTGGCACTTGCCTAAGCCCGTATTGTCAGACGAGCAGGCGCAGGCGGGAACACATGCCACGTACCGTCATCGTGCCGGAAGAAAAAAAGTGCGATCGGGCCTTTCGGTCGACGTGCCTCAACGCATACGTAGCGACTCTGAGCAGAACCTGTCCGACTGAATCGGGTTATACGGGCCGGTGTCGCTGAAGTTGGCGCAAGCCATTTTTCAACCAGAAAACGCAGGGATTTTTCCGCAATGTTCATCTGTTTCTCCTTCAGCCTCGTTGCCGTTCGTTCGACCATCACCTTGCCGGGAAAGTCGGAAGACGTCCTTCTTCCCGCACCTGACGTGACTGCCTTGCATGGGTGCACGAAAGTTGACCAGGCCGTGCAGGGTTATAGCCCGATGGGAGGGGCGCCGGAGCTTGTAAGAATGATCACCGCCGCTATCGCGAAGACGGCGGCGATGTTCACCCGATCGAAAATATCTGATTTCATATTGGCCTTGAATCCATATCGTGTCCCGCCATATTCAGCGGCAATTGCAAGCCGGGCGAAAGGCAACGAACAGCTTTCGCAGCGCCGAAAACAGGCGCAACGGATTCAGATGGAAGTGGCTGTGGCGCGTAATGCCTGCGCGGCTGTGCAGATGCGTCACTTGAATCAGGCAAAAGGGGCTCATGGCTATCTCCGGGTAAATGTAAAAAATATTCAACGACAGGATAGGTCCGCAGGCTCCCGTCTTATATGAGACCAGTCCTAAAACAAGCCCCATGGAACTGCGACAAAAAGGGCACCTCACGGGCCACTGCACCGCACGGTATGAAGGTGGACTACCCGCACCTGGCGACGCGGCTGTTCAACACGCCGCTGGCGATTACGCCTGGCAAGATCGAGATCATCATGGCCGCGGGGGGGCCCCCCCGGAGGGCGCCCCCCGCGCGTAGAAAAAGGCGGGGGCTGGGGGTTGGGACGC
>NZ_CAJNBO010000053.1:0-28483 GCF_905221015.1 Paraburkholderia nemoris
GCAGACGTGGTCTATCTGAACCCGGAGCGAACTAACGCGTCGGTCGAAATGTATAAGCACGCAGCGTAACGGTTCACGCGACAACTACCTTGACACACACCGCGGCAAAGAAAAGTAGGTGCCCCCCCGCACAGGGGGAACGCTAATAGACCACTAGCAAATCAAGGAAAGGCCAAAGCCCCAAGAACACGGCCAAACAAGCGCCGCGCAGGCACAAAAAAACCCCTACCGCTTCGCGCGAAGCCACGCATACCATGCGCCCATCCCTTCACCACTCTGCGCCGACACCCGCAAAATCTCAATCCCAGGATTGACCTTCCTCGCATAGCCAATACACTTCTCGACATCAAACCGCAAATACGGCAACAGATCGATCTTATTCAGCAAAAGCAGCGAACAAGCCCGAAACATATGCGGATACTTGATCGGCTTATCCTCACCCTCCGTGACAGAAAGAATCAACACCTTGGCCCCCTCGCCAAGATCAAACAACGCCGGACACACCAGATTGCCGACATTCTCAATCATCACAACCGAATGCATCGGCGGATCGAGTTGCGTCAGTGCCCGCGACGCCATCTCCGCATCCAGATGACACCCCGTGCCGGTGTTGATCTGAACCACACGTGCTCCCGTTGCGCGAATTCGCTCGGCGTCGTTGAGCGTCGCCTGATCGCCTTCAATCACCGAGAGCGGCAATGTCTCGCCAAGATCGTGGATCGTGCGCTCGAGCAAGGTCGTCTTGCCCGCACCCGGCGAACTCATCAGATTCAGCGCGAGAATTGATCGCCCTGCCAGCCAGCCGCGATTGCGTTCGGCCAGCAATTGATTCTTTGCGAGAATGTCCTGTTCCAAGGTGATTGACGTGCCGTGCTCGCTCCCGTGGTTGTGCGGGTGATCATGCGTGTGGGTATGATCGTGCGAGTGGCCGCCGTCATGTGAATGCTCATGCGGATGGGAATGCGCGAGGACACCGTCGTGCGAATGCTCATGCTCGTGATGGTGATGGTGAGGATGCTGCGAGTCGTGTGAATGCGACTGACCATGCAGGTGCGAGTGGCTCTGCGGATGCAGGTGTGCATGCCCCGGCTCATGTGCACTCACTCGCCGATACGACGGTTCACGCTTGCCGGCGGCAGCGCCTTCCCGTGTAGCTTGCGATTGCGATTGCGCGTCCACCGGCGCCTGCGCTGCCTCCTCCGCGTCCAGATCGGTCACCGCCGCGCCCTGCGTATTCGAGCATCCGCATGTCGTACACATCACACCACCTCCATCTGCCGAATCTTCAGCTGCTGCCCCGAAATCAGTTCGAGATTGTCGCTCCCGCATTCGCACTGCCCAAACGGCACATCGATGTCGAGCGTCTCGCCGCACGCGAGGCAACGTGCCTGCCCAGGCATCTCGATGATCTCCAGCGTCGCGCCCTCCACTGCTGTATCTTTCGCGCAGACGTCGAAGCAAAATCGGATCGCGTCCGGCATCACAGCCGACAATCGACCGATCTCCAGTGTCACCCTTCGCACGCGCGCGCCGTTGGCCTGTTCCGCACAAATCTCGACAACGCTGTTGGCAATGCTCAACTCGTGCATGGCGCGCTCCTCCAGCGATCAGCAGATGCGCGGCAGTTGCTCGCCCACCAGCATATCGACGATGCGCTGCCCACCAAACGCCGTCTGCATGACGACAAGTCCACCCGCGCCTGCCTCACCTGCCTCCACCGTACCGATTGCCGCTGCCTCACGTCCCGCCGGATGCGCGTGCATAGCAGCGAGCACCCGCCCGGCCGCATCGGCTGGCACGACGGCCACCAGCTTGCCCTCGTTAGCCAGATACAGCGGATCGAGGCCGAGAATCTCGCACGCGCCCTTGACCTCCTCTCGCAACGGCAGGTCCGCTTCGCGCAGCCGTATCGTCACGTTCGAACTCTGCGCGAACTCGTTCAACACAGTCGCGACTCCGCCTCGAGTCGCATCGCGCAAACAATGAATCTGCGGGCACACATCGAGCATCGCCGCGATCAGGCCGTTGAGCGGGCAACAATCGCTTTCCACATCGGCTTCCAGCGCAAGTTGCTCCCGTGCGACCAGAATCGCCGCGCCATGATCGCCAAGATAACCGTTAACGATTACGACGTCGCCCGGTCGCGCGTTGCGAGCCGAAATCGACACGTCGCGGCGCACTATGCCGATGCCGGCGGTGTTGATAAAGAGCTTGTCCGCGCAGCCGCGTTCGACCACCTTGGTATCGCCCGTTACGATCGCGACGCCCGCTTCGAGCGCGACCCGCTGCATGCTCGCGGCAACACGCCGCAAGATATCGACGGCAAGGCCTTCTTCGATCACCACCGCGCACGAGAGATATAAAGGCGTTGCTCCGCATACCGCCAGATCGTTGACTGTTCCCGATACGGCCAGCGTGCCGATGTCACCGCCTGGAAAGAACAGCGGATCGACTACGTAGCTATCGGTCGTAAACGCGAGACGGTCCCCATGCACCGCAAGATCGGCAAGCGCGAAAACAGCCTGATCTTCCAGCGCAGCAAGCGTGGGATTGTCGAAGGTCGAAACGAATACGTCTTCGATCAGATCCCGCATCGCGCGGCCACCGCCGCCATGCGCGAGGTTGACGGAAGCGTCGCGTATGTGTGCGACGCGGCGAGGCGCCGTGGGCTGTAGAGGGTCGGGCACACGGTCGTTCATGAGTGGCCTCGCGTGGCAGTCGCAGCGATCGCATCGTCAATCAAGGCAGGCACATCCGCCACACCGCTTGAGCCAAGGCACGCCGGCGCCGTCGCGTCGGCTGATTTCGCGCTTTGCCGCGCAGTCCGCCGCTCATCGATCCGCGACGTATCGATCCGCCCATAGTTGTAGTAAGCCGCGCAAGCGCCTTCGCTCGACACCATCAACGAGCCGAGCGGCGACTCCGGTGTGCACGCCGTGCCGAACACCTTGCATTGATGCGGTTTGATCACGCCCTTCAAGACCTCGCCACATTGACATGCTTTCGGGTCGGCGATCTTCAGGTTCGGCACGTCGAACTTGCGCTCCGCGTCGAAACGGGCAAACGTCTCACGAACCCTAACGCCCGAGTGATCGATCGAGCCCAGTCCGCGCCATTCGAAGAACTCGCGCGTCTCGAACACGCTCGTCACCGCCGACAAAGCCTGCGCATTGCCGTCCTCCGTCACGATCCGGCCATACTGGTTCTCCACCTCGCAGCGCCCCGTTTCGATCTGCCGCAACACCATCCACATCGATTGCAATATATCGAGCGGCTCGAATCCCGCCACCGTGATCGGCTTGCGATAGTGCCGCGCAATGAAATCATAGGGCCGTGTGCCGATCACCATGCTGACGTGCCCCGGGCCAAGAAAGCCGTCGAGATGCAAGTCGGGCGAATCGAGAATCGCCTTGATGGTCGGAATGATCGTGATGTGATTGCAGAACAGCGAGAAATTGTGGACCTTTTGCGCGTGCGCCTGCAGAACCGTCATCGCGGTGCTGGGCATGGTCGTCTCGAAGCCTAGACCGAAGAAGATCACCTCCCGGTCCGGGTTTTGTTGCGCGATCTTCAAAGCATCGAGCGGCGAATAGACCATCCGCACGTCCGCGCCGTCGGCTTTCGCTTTCAGCAGGCTCTTTTTCGAACCCGGCACGCGCATCGCATCACCGAAGGTCGTAAAGATCACTTCCGGACGCTCGGCCAACGCAACGCAATCGTCGACGCGGCCCATCGGCAGCACACACACCGGGCAACCGGGGCCATGCACGAACTCCACCGCATCGGGCAACATTTGCTGAATGCCGTAGCGGAAAATCGTGTGAGTGTGGCCGCCACACACTTCCATGATTTGCAGCGGCCGTTGTTTGGCGCGCTCAATGCGGGACACCAGCGCACGGATTTCCTTCTCCAGCGTTTTCGCTTTGTGCGGGTCACGAAACTCATCGACGTATTTCATGGGGCACCTCCCTCCGCCGAGCTGGCGAGGCCAGCCGAACCGGCGAGGCCGCCGCGGTCGTCGGCAAGCAGCGTATGCACGAGGTCCCACAGAATGTGATAAATCGCGACGTGGGTCTCCTGCACGCGATGAATGCTGTCACTCCTCACCACAAGGCAATGATCGACAGCCGCGCTGGTAGCCATGCGTCCGCCATCGTGACCGGACAATCCGATAGTCAGCAAACCCATCTCTTTCGCTTTCGCAAAGGCAGTGAGCAGGTTTTCGGAATTTCCGCTGGTCGACACACCGATTAGCGCGTCGCCCCGCCGGCCTTGCGCCACCAGTTGCCGCACGAAAATATGGCTGAAGCCGACGTCGTTGCCGACCGCGGTCATCATGGCCGTATCAGCTACGAGGTTGATGGCGGTGAGCGCCGGGCGACCCGTGGTCACCGGATGCAAAAACTCGACGGCGATATGCGAGGCGTCGCAGCTCGAACCGCCATTGCCCATGGTGAAGAGCCTGCCGTCGCGGCGGTACATCTCGGCAATCGCGTGAGCGATCCGCACCACCGCCGGGCCGTTTTCGTCGAAGAAGCGTTGTTTGGTGTCGACGCTGTCCTGCGCTTTCAGCCGCACTGAATCGAGCAGCGCCGCGTCGAGCTTGTCCGCGTCCTGGCGTGCGCCGTGCAGGAACGGATACAACGCCTGCAGGGATTCATGTTCGGGCATGCCGGTCTCCGTTGGCTTTCGATCGGACGCTTAAGGCGCGCTGCGCAATTCTTCGCGCAGTTCGTCCCGCTGTTCGTCCACCTCGGCCATGTCGTCCATCTCTCCCTGCGCGACGCCCAGTTCGTGCAATAACGCGAGCGTGCGCGCCGCTTCCTGCTCGTCGAGCCGGCTCATCGCGAAGCCCACGTGCACCAGCACCCATTCGCCGACGCACGAGTTCGCCGTCCGTCCCTCACCGATGACGAAGGCAATGTTGATCACGCGCCGCACACCGCCGACATTGACGAGCGCGAGATCGTTCGCCGCGTCGGTCACTTCGACGATCTGTCCCGGGATGCCCAAACACATGGTGTTCTCCCTTTAACCCGCTTGTGCGCCGCTACTTCTGCACCGCTGCGCTGTACCACTACCGCTACACGCCGCTTCTCCACGAGGCTCAAAACCCGTCGCGCCCCTTGGCCGCCGCCACGACCGCCTGCCCCAGCGACAACCCGCCGTCGTTGGCCGGCACCTGCCGATGTGTCAGCACACGAAAACCGGCTGCGCGGAGCCGCCCGGCTACCTGTTCGAACAGGATACGATTCTGGAAAACACCGCCAGACAACGCCACACTGCGTGCATCGACCGGGCCTGTCAGCAGGTCGGCCAGGCATTCGACCATTCGGACGATCGCAATGGCCAGCCCCTTGTGAAACCGCGCCGCGACGACCGGCACGGAGGTGCCGCGCAACAGGTCGTCGAGCAAGGTCTCCCACATCGGCTGCGGCTCGATGCAACGCAGACCGTCCGGCATGGTGCTGATAATTTCAAACGGGTACGCATGGGCGTCGCTGTCGTTCCGCAGCGCGTGCTGATCGACCAATGCTTCGAGCTCGATAGCCGCCTGCCCTTCGTAAAGCACGCGTTCCCGGCACACGCCGAGTGTCGCCGCCACGGCGTCGAACAGTCGGCCCACGGAGCTTGCCAGCGGACTATTGACGCGTTGCGCGATCATCGTGTCGAGTGCGTCGCGCGGGCGGCTGCTGAGGAACTGCTGGACGCCGAGTCCAGCGTATTGCCGCGTGAAGCCGCGCCAATCGAATGCCGCCATCAGATGCGCGTAGGCGTTGCGCCACGGTTCGTCGATCGCGCGCGTGCCGCCTGGCATCGCAACCGGCTTGAATCTGCCGAGACGCGTGAAGCCGCGGTAATCCGCCAGCATGAATTCTCCGCCCCACAGCGTGCCGTCGTCGCCAAAACCGAGACCGTCGAGCGCGACGCCGAGCATCGGCAGCGCGTCGAGCGCCACGCCGTTTTCCGCCATGCACGCGGCGAGATGCGCGTGATGGTGCTGCACTTCGACCACCGGGACCTGCCACGTTTGTGCCAGGTCATAGCCGATCTTGCGCGACAGATACTCGGGATGAAGGTCGAGCGCCACCGCCTGTGGTTCATGTTCGAACAGGCGCAGATACTGCGCCACCGAACGACGATAGTCCGCATAAGTCAACGCGTCTTCCAGATCGCCGAGATGGTGCGAGACGATCGCCTGTGCATTGCCCGCAAGGCAGAAGGTGTTCTTGAGTTCGCCGCCCATTGCCAGCACCGCCGGCGTTTCGGCGAAACCCGCCGGCAACCGCAACGGAGCAGGCGCATAGCCACGCGCGCGACGCAGCACACGCGGTTCGCCCTGCACGACGCGGGCCACCGAATCGTCGACCCGGCGTGCGATATCGCGGTCGTGCATCAGGAAAACATCCGCAATGCGGCCGAGACGCGCGCGGGCATCCGCGTTGTCGATGCACGGCGGTTCGTCGCTCGTATTGCCGCTGGTCATTACGAGTGCCGTGTCGATCGACTCCATCAGCAACCGATGCAACGGCGTGGACGGCAACATGAAACCGAGCGTGCCCACACCCGGCGCGACGCCCGGCGCGACGCATTCCGCGCCGTCGGCACGCAGGATGACGATGGGTCCGGCCGCGCTCTGCAATAGGGCGAGCTCTGCCTCGTCGGGTTTGCAATAGCGGCGTACGGCCTGCAAATCGCGCGCCATCAGTGCGAATGGTTTGCGCTCGCGCCGTTTCAATTGACGCAAACGGGCGACCGCGGCTTCATCGCAGGCGTCGCAGGCAAGCTGAAAACCGCCTAGGCCTTTGATCGCGACGATCGAACCATGCCGCAGCAGCAAGCTGGCCGCGCGACAGGGATCGTCGCCATCAGCCCGTGCGCCGTGCCGGCTTTCCAGCCAGACACGCGGGCCGCAAACGGGACACGCCACCGGTTGCGCATGAAAGCGCCGGTCGGCGGGATTCTCATACTCGGCGCGGCACGCCTCGCACATGTCGAAGGCGGCCATGGTCGTATTGGCGCGATCGTAGGGAATGGCATGAACGATCGAAAGACGTGGCCCGCAATGCGTGCAGTTCGTAAACGGATAACGATAACGGCGGTTGGCCGAGTCGGCGATCTCGGCTGCACAGTCCGCGCAGATCACGGCGTCAGGCGTGACACCGGTCTGCACATGGCCGGTCTCGCTCGCCACGATGCGGAAATCGCTGGCCTCGGCCGCTTCACTCAGTTGATGCCGTTCGATGGCGTCGATGCGTGCGAGCGGCGGACACTCCGCGCTTAGGCTTTCGATGAAGCGCTGCAGCGTCCACGCATCGCCCCACGCATGAATCAGCACGCCATCGCTATCGTTGCGTACGTCGCCGACCACCCCGCACGCATGCGCAAGCCGCCATACGGTTGGGCGGAAGCCGACGCCTTGCACCAGTCCGCGCACACGAATCTCCTCGCCGACCGGTCCCTGGACCATCGGGTGCGGAGGCGAAGACGGTCCTGCAGGCTGTGTATGCGTGCTCATGGCCACCTCCCTGACTGTTGTCGCCTACATGTTGCGGATACGGATATAGCGCTTGATGTCCTTCATATTCGCCATCACGCCTAGCACCAACGCCGGCAACAAGAGGTACTTCAGAAAGCCTTTCATGACGTCTCCCACTTCAGTTATTTCACGCCGTATCCGTGCCGGTCCACCGCTTAACCGCCGCGCTGCTCGTTCGCTCAAGCGGCCCGTGCGGGCAACCGCTCCATCCTTGCCATCACAAGCGTCACAGCCAGTTCGACCGCCTGCTCGACCACCGCCGCCACCGTGCCGCTCAAACCCATCCTGCCTTGCTCGCCATGCTCGAACCCGAAGTCTTGCGGCTCGCACCCGAGCACGACAATGTCCTCGCAGCCACCGCCCAGCATCCGCACCGTTTGCAGCACTTTGGCCGGATCCATTTCGTGCGGCGACATCAGGATCGGCGCCGCATACGGATCGCCCGGCTCATCGCCGGCGGCATCTTCCACGGACGGCTCGATCACATACAACGTGCCTGGCGCACCGCCGCGCTGCGTCGTGTCGATCAGAATCGCGCTGTCCACGCCGTCGAGCAGCGCATAGCAGAGATCGATGCCGCGAATGCCGAAGTCAGCCACGCTCACGCCGTCAGCGAACGCCGGCAACTCCCCGGCCGCCAGTTTCTCCCGCAGACGCCGCACCACTTCGACGCCGAAGCCGTCGTCGCCGAGAAACACATTGCCGATGCCCGCCACCAGGATCGCGCTCATACGTGCCCGCCTTTACGACTCGCGTGACTGGACGAGCCGAATGGCCTGGGCGGACTAGCCCCATTGACCAGCGGCTCGATCTCGTCCGGGCCGAAGAAGAAGCGATGGCCTGGCATGCGCTGCAGGCCGAAGTCTTTGCCGGGGTCATCGTCGACCGTCACGGCAACGTGCACGTGATCGTCGAAATCGCGCTCGATCGATTCAATCGTGGCAACCATGCCGCTCAGCGCGATATCGAAGATGTCCGCGCGACCACGTGGACGCAAACGCACCCGGTCGCCGATCCGGATCTCGACGCCCGCCACCCGCACGCACGCCAGATGCGGCCGTGCGTCGAGCTCCGCCCATGGCGACACCGGCATGGCGGGCGTTTCCAGCGGTGAAAATCCGCCGACACTCGCCCCGTCGAGTACGCGCACCTGCCGTAACGTGCCATGCAGCTTTTCCATCTGCTCGGCACCGAGACTTTCGGTACGTGCCAGCAAGGCACGCGCGCGCTCGTCCGTGGCGATCATTTCGCGCTTTTCGTCGTCGGTCATGGTGAGAATGCGCAGCGTGAGGATCTCGTCGATCTCCGTGGAGTCGAAGAGATCGCCCGCACTTTCAGGCGCGATCTGCGGGAAGTCGTACAGAATGATCGGCGAGGCGAGCATCGTGTCGGGCTGTTGTTCGTCACCCACGAGAACCGGCCATACGCCTATATTGCGGCTCGCGGCGGCAGCCGTGGCCAGCTCCGTGGGCGGATCGATAGAAGAAATCCACGTGCCGTCCTCGATGGTCAGCACCGTATGACAGGACACCAGCGCGTACAGCGAAGCCGCATCGCGCTTCAAGCCGTGGGCATTGTCGAGCGGTGTCTCGTTGACGATACGCACCGTCAAACGATAAACGCCGGCGGCCACGCTCGTGGCGCTCAATTCGACATGGCCTTGCAGCGAAGCGCGGATACGGCGCAGAGCACCACGTAGCGTGCCTTGCCTGTCAGCGAGCGGTTCGAGCTCACTCGCGGCCACGAACGAAAAGGCAATCTGCAGCGGTGCTCCGAGCAGTTCGCCCATCACCAGAACCGGTACGGCGATGTGCCGCTCGGCCGCTTCCTGCCATGGGGTGTAGCGCCGCTCGTCGATATCGAGCACGGGCACGGTGCGCCAGGCCGGCTCACCCGACTCCGGCCGCGCGGCGGAACCCTCGTCCACGTCGAGCACCATCCGCTCGATCACCTGCAGAAAACCGGGCCGCACGGCCACGCGGGTGTGCTTGTCGCCGCGTAGCAGACACTCGGTCTGCGTCACCCACGGATCGCTACCCGACGCCTCGGCATAGGCGCGCGGATACACGCCGCCGAAGGTCCAGCGCTGCCGGTTCTTTACCGAGGTCGGCCGGTACGGATACAGCATGTAGCCTTCGTACAGCACCGCCTGAACCACGCTCTCGACCGCATTCACGATATATCCTCCTCGACGCCGTCGAGCAGGCTCGACACCGCCTGCTCCCAGCTCGTGAGACCCCGCCTGCTTTTGTAACGCGAGAGGCGATCGAACACATCCCGGTGCAAACACAGCCAGGCGCCGTTCGGGTAGTAGCGGGTCATCATGTCGCGCCATAGCGCAACGGGTAGCCGGTACGCCGCTTCCTTGTGCCAGGGAATCGGCGCGGCCTGCAACGCGCCGTCGTCTTCGCGATAGAACACCGTACCGCTGAATTGCAGCATCAGCGGAATCTCGCCTTCTTCAAGGCCGTGAAAATATTTGGTTGCGGCCACATTGAAGTCGTAGCTGCATGGCACCGGCAAATCGAGCGTGCATTCGCCGGTAAACGGTGGTGCGACTATCGACGTATCCGCCCATACCAGCGTACGCAGCGTCTCGCCCCAACGCGGCGGCGAGCCGAACAGGTCTTCAAGTGCGTACTGCTCGGCGGGCGCGTAGCGGCGCTGCGTCGCTTCGATCTGAATCTGGCATTGCAACGTGATACTGGCGATCTCTTCCTGCGCCGGCGTATTGGCGATACGCAGCCTGAACGTCAGCAGCGGCGCAGCGGCGAACGGCACGACTTCCGCCGACTCGACAGTGAACTCGAGATCAGGCATGGAGCAAGCCCTCCGGCACCCGGCCATGGGCTTTCAGTGCGGCGAAGAAACGATGAATCGAATCCCACGCCTCCCTGCCGCCGGACAGTCCGCGCCACCGCGCGCGGATCACGCCGGTCAATGCGTAACACTGGTCGATCGGCACACGGTAGTAATCGCGCGCGCCTTCGCTGCGGTTGACCAGCAGCGCTTCGACGTCGGGTTGCAGTTGCGCGAGCAACGGGTTATCCGCGACCAGTTCGTCCCACGCTCGCAATTCCAGTAGCGATTGCGTGCCGCCGGCCGGTCCGGGATACAAAGCCACGACGCGTTGCGCCGCGCTGTCATGAAAGAAGAAAGCGATATCGATGGGAATCGCCAGCGCGTCCCATTGCGCATCGCTGATGCGAAATCCGTCGAGATAATGCGCGTCGCGCGGCACCGGACGATAGCGCGCATTCTGCTGACTGCCGAACAGCAGCGCGCATGCGCGGCAACAGCAAAAGAGCTGCCGTTTGGCGGTTTCGAACAGATGCGGATGATCAGATAGAAGCGGCAGGCCGCACAACTCGCACTGGATGTCGTCGGCTTTGCGCACAAATTGACGCAGCCGCGCGACCCAGCCGCGTGTCGGGGCGGCGGGCGTCATTGCGCGCCGGCCTCGGTCCGGCTTGTTACCTCATTAGTTACCTCATTTGCCACATCCTTTGCTACGTCATTCACCGCCTCGGTGTGATGCGGCACAAAGCGCAGTTCATGCACATTCACGTCCGGCAGACCAGCGATCTCGACACGCATCGCTTCCGGCGCTGCTTCGAAAATCGCGCGTTCGATTTCCTGCTGCAATTCGCCTACTGAGTTGTGCTTGCCCTGCAGGCGGCCGGTCACACGCACACGCACGGCCTCCTCCGCGGCGTCGAGCAACTCGATCTGGATGCCCTGTACGCCGAGCAACGGCCGCATCTTCTCGACTGCACGCGACACGCGCGTCGGCAGATCCTGCGGATGCAAGCCGTGCAATAGCAGCAACGCCGACACGCCGGCGTCACGCTCGAACGCTTCGATCATGGCGTCGTCCATCACGCCCGCCTCCGACACGATCTCCATCAGCCGTGCTAGTCCGTTCGTGTGCAGATCGAGAACGACCTGCAGCAGTTCTTTGGCCGGCTCACGCGCGCGCGGATCGTCGAGCGCTTCCAGCGCCGCAATCAGTTCATCGATGCGGCGTTGCTGGGCGACGACCGCGCTCTCGTTGCTCACTTGTGCGCTCCCTGCATCACGCCAAAGGTCGGCGAGTGCGACGTATCGATCGTCTTGCCGTTGCCGACATACATATGCACGCCGCACGGCAGGCACGGGTCGAAGCTGCGTACCGCGCGCATGATGTCGATGCCCTTGAACTTGTCCGGGCCGTTCTCTTCGAAGATCGGCGTGTTTTGCACCGCATCTTCATAGGGCCCAGGCGTACCGTAGATATCGCGTGGATTGGCGTTCCACGGCGTGGGCGGATACGGGTGATAGTTGGCGATCTTGCCGTCGCGGATCACGAGGTGATGCGAGAGCACGCCGCGCACCGCTTCATGGAAACCGCAGCCGATCCCCTCTTCCGGCACCGTGAAATCGCTGAACGTGCGAGTGCGTCCCGCGTGCAATTCGGCCAGCGCCTGCTCGGCAAAGTACAAGGCCGCAGCCGCCGAATACGCCTGAAAATACGTGCGGGCGCGATCGCGTTCGATCGCATTGCTCCACTTCGGGATCTTCCATTCGAATTCGACTTCGGGCTTGAGCGCGGTCTTCGGCAAATAGATTTTCACGCTGTGACCCGTCGCCTTGATATAGCCGATGTCGACCAGCCCCGCCAACGCGGTGGCCCACAAGCGCGCGATCGGTCCACCGCCGGTGTCGAGCGCAAGGTGATCGCCAGTGCGCTTGTCGAGCCAGCGCGGTGACATCACCCACGTGTAGTTGCCGTCGAATTTGCGCTTCTGCGGATGCGGCAACGTGGTCTGATTCCACGGATGCTTACGGTCCACCGGATTGCCGAGCGGATCGTTCTTGACGAAGGTCTCTTCGTGATCCCAGTCGTCGTAATAGGAACTGCCCAGCAGGATGCGGACGTTCAGGTTGATATCGACGAGATCGGTCGTCACCAGTTCGCCGTCCACCACGACGCCTGGCGTAACGAACATGCCGCGGCCCCATTGCGTCATCGTGTTGTAGTTGTAGTCGCACACGTTCGGGTCCTGGAACGATCCCCAGCAACCGAGCAGAATGCGACGGCGGCCGACTTCTTCATAACCCGGCAGCGCTTCATAGAAGAAGTCGAACAGATCGTCATGCAAGGGCACGACTTTCTTCATGAACTCGACGTACTTCATCAAGCGCGTGATGTAGTCCGTGAACAGCTGAATGGTCGGCACGGTGCCCACGCCGCCCGGATAAAGCGTCGACGGATGCACGTGACGTCCTTCCATCAGGCAGAACATCTCGCGTGTATAGCGGCTGACCATCAAGGTCTCGCGATAGAACTCGCCGGTGAACGGATTGAGCGCGGTCATGATGTCCGCGATGGTTTTATAGCCGTGCTTATCCGCGTGCGGCGCGGGCGTTTTCTGCGCCTTGTCCCACACGCCGGGGTTGGTCTCCTTGACCATCCTCTCGCAGAAGTCCACGCCCACGAGGTTGTCCTGGAAGATGTTGTGGTCGAACATGTATTCGGCCGCTTCGCCCAGATTGACAATCCATTCGGCAATTGGCGGCGGCTTCACACCGTAGGCCATGTTCTGCGCGTACACGGAACAGGTCGCGTGATTGTCGCCGCAGATTCCGCAGATGCGGCTCGTGATGAAGTGCGCGTCGCGCGGGTCTTTGCCCTTCATGAAAATGCTGTAGCCACGAAAGATCGACGACGTGCTGTAGCACTCCGCCACGCGGCGGTTCGCAAAATCGATCTTGGTGTAAATCCCCAGACTGCCGACGATCCGCGTAATCGGATCCCAGTTCATCTCGACCAGCTTGCCCGGCGCTGCCTGGGCACTGGTGGTCACTTCAGGTGCGGTACTAACGGCCATGACCTTCTCCCTGCTGACAAGTCGAATTCCGCCAACCACGCCGCCAGATCAGCGACGATAGCCGGTAGTGAGTTTCGAACCGTTGTGACGCCATTTCGGCTCGTCGTTGAGCGTGTTCCGGGTCAGCTTGCGCAGACTGCGGATCAGCGGCCCATAACTCTTGATGAGATTCGACGACAGCACCGCTCCCGGCGGCTCATCCATGAACGGCATGAACTTGTCGGGAAAGCCTGGCATCGTGCAGCCAATGCAAATCCCCCCTACATTCGGACAGCCGCCAATGCCGGCCATCCAGCCGCGCTTGGGCACGTTGCATTGCACGACCGGCCCCCAGCAACCCAGTTTAACGATGCAATTCGGGCTGCCGTATTCGGTGGCGAAGATCGCCTGTTCGTAGGAGCCCGCGCGATCGCAACCGTCGTGAACGGTGCGCGTAAACAGCCACCTCGGCCGCAGCGCTTCGTCGAGTGGAATCATCGGCGCGAGACCCGCCAGTTGATAAAGCAGGTAGAGCAGCGTCTCCATGAAGTTGTCCGGCTGCACCGGACAGCCTGGGACGTTGACGATCGGCAGGCCCGCTTTCGACTTCCAGTCCCAGCCGAGATAGTCGGCGAGACCCATGCAGCCGGTCGGATTGCCTTCCATCGCGTGAATGCCGCCGTAGGTCGCGCAGGTGCCCGCGCCGACCACCGCCAGCGCGCGCGGCGCAAGCCGGTCGAGCCATTGCGGAATCGTGATCGGTTCCTGCGTATCAGGGTCGGTGCCCAGTGCGGCCCAATATCCTTCGCGATTGATACGTTCGTTTGGAATCGACCCTTCCATTACCAGCACGAAGTTCTCAAGCTCGCCACGCGCGGCCTGGTGAAACGGCTTAAGAAACTCGTCGCCGTTTTCATACGCCAATACGGGGTTATGCAAATGCACCTTTGGCAGACCGGGAATAGCACCAAGAATTACATCCTCGATGCTTGGCTGAGTCGCCGCGGTAATTGATACCGAATCACCGTCGCAGCCGAGGCCCGCGGTAATCCAGATGATGTGCACTTCCTTGAGAGCCGGCGCGTGCTGAGTCTTGCGCCCATAGGGGACGTTGTCTGCTTCTGCCATGATGAGTGTCTCCACTGCGAACCACGTTCTTTTTCAGGTCAGGCAAAGATACGTGGCGAGTGCCGCACGGCAGTCACGTGTCCAGCAATCGATCGATAAGTATTCCGCGCGATGCGGTTAAAAGGATCGGATTTGCTGCATGTATTGTTGGGGATAGGTGCCCACCGTGATGAGCCCGAAAAACTTTTTTGAGTATAGTTCAGCGATACGAAATAACCCAATTTCCGTAACTAACTCACTAAACACCGCGCAGCGTATTGGGCCGATAAGAACTCGAGCGGCGCGCCTTTTGAAATTCTCTGACGATAGCCCTTAAGGGTTCAGGTCATTGCCGCGTAAGCGTCATCAATTGCAATCGCTGGTATGCCGCCACGCTCATGAGCGGATCTCGAGTTCTTCGAATCGCATCCATTTGTAAACCGCGACCGACAATAACCAGCTTGCCAGAAATACGCCGATGATCGCGTAGCCGATCATGCCGAAGTGCTCATTCAGGCTGCCCACCGCCTGCCAGAATCCGCCATTCAGATGTAGCTTGTCCGCCAGTAATCCGAGACCTTCTATACCGCCGACAAGAAGCGCGACAAGCACCGAGATCGTCGTGATGGTGACGTTGTAGTAGAGCTTGCGGACTGGCTTCACGAAAGCCCATCCATAGGCGCCCAGCATCAGGATGCTATCGGTCGTGTCGATCAGCGTCATGCCGGCCATGAACAGCACCGGAAACACCAGGATCGACCAGATCGACATGCCTTGCGCGGCGCCGGCGGCGGATATGCCGAGCAGCCCGACTTCCGTTGCGGTATCGAAACCCAGCCCGAACAGAAAGCCGAGCGGGTACATGTGCCAGCTCCTGCTGATCAGGCGGAACAACGGCCGGAAAATACGCGCGAGAAAACCGCGATTCGCAAGCAGCATGTCGAGATCTTCATCGACATAAGGCTCGCCTCGGCGCACGCGCCGAAAGGCGCGCAGCACCGAGCGCAGCACGATCAGATTCAGGAGTGCAATGGCAAACAGGAAGAACGTCGACACCAGCGTGCCGATCATGGCGCCGGTTTCCTTGAAGCCGCTTATTCGGCTTTGCAACGCCATGGCGGTCGCCGCAATGCCGATGGTCGCGAGAACGACGATGGTGGCGTGGCCGAGCGAGAACATCAGTCCCACCGTCACCGGACGCTGGCCGGACTGCATCAGCTGACGCGTGACGTTGTCGATGGCCGCGATATGATCCGCGTCCACCGCATGCCTCAGACCAAACGAGTAAGCCAGCAGGCAGGAGCCCATCAGCAGCGGATAGCCGCGGAACGCTACGAAGGCCACCACCCATGCCGCGATATTGAAGGTAAGTAGTAACGCGTAGAGCCATGCGATCTGGCGACGCTGATGGCCGTTTTCCTCGCCGAGGAGCGCCTTCACAAACTCCGCCATGGGTTCTCTCCCGGGAGGCCAGGGCCGGCTGCGTTGCACAGCCAGGCGCTTGATGCCTGCAATCGATGATAGTACTTTTCCCGTGCATCCGAACTCCGGCGCGATCGGACACGCCGCGTCACCGTTCTTGCGATGACGCAGCGCGGCACGGTTTCAGTGCTACTTCACGTCGAATGCGTAGTCGCCATGCGTGCGATGCCCGTCGGAGGCCACCGCCACCCAGTGCACGGTGTAGTGACCCGCCGCGAGCGGCGGTAGCGGCACGGCGATCGCCGCTGCCTGGTGCGCGTCGACAGCGGATTTCTCCGTGTTGACCTGCTTGCCGCTCGCGTCGGTCACCGTCAGCGAACTGAATGACGGTTCGAGCGGCCCGTCGAATATCACGCGGACCTGAGCGGGCGACGCCACCGTCGCGCCCGCACCGGGCTCCTGCTTCTGCGGAAATACATGGGCGAAAGCGGCGCTCGCGAACGCAAGCCCGGCAATCAGCAAGGGCACCTTCGCTGCGGCGCGCAGCCAGTCATGTCGATCGTTTTTCATCGCCTGCTCCTGCGTTACGGTGTTCATACGTTACTGTTACTGGAAGAGAGGTTTGCCGATCGTGGTCGGCGCGACATCGTCGAAGAAGATATGCGCCTGAACCAGAATGCCCACGTGCGAACCGCTTGCGTGGTTGATCGGGATTTGCGCTTCAACGCCGAACTGGCCATAACGGTTGATCCAGATGAAGCCCGGATTGACCGTGCCGGTTGTCTGCCCCTGGCTTCTCGAGAGCGGAATTTCCACCAGCGGAATCACGTTCGCCAACGGCTGCGGCAGCCCGATGTCGTGCACGTGCTGTTGCAGATACGGCAGGCTGTATTGCACCGTGAAGCCGTAGTTGAATGCGTTCGGCTGCCCTGCCCCTGTTGTCAGCGCCGGGCCGGCTTCACCCGTGATCGCGATCGGCCGCAGATAGGCAAGCGATGCGGGAAGATCGCCCATGCCCTTGCCGGCATAAATCGTCGGCGAGATCGTCGAAAAGTTATTCGCGATCGCGCGGCTTCCTGTGCCACCGAGTTCAGCGTTCACACCGACCGAGGTCATGAACTCGTGTTCATCGTTGACGTACAGCAGGTACTTCAGACCGACGCCGAAGTTGTCGAAGCCACGCGCCTTGGGATTGTTTTGCATCGCGTACGTGCCGTCTACCGAGACCGCCAGTCGCGGTGTGATCAGCTTGTCGTACTCGAAGTCGAAAGTATTGATGCTTTGATCGCCGTTATCGCCGGGCACACGTTGGTGGCCGTACTCGAGGTTGGCTTCGTCGCCGACGCCGGGATCGTCGACGGCCATCGTCGACGGAAAGATGCGATTGCCCGCAATCGCGTGAGCACCGGCGAGTGAAGGCGCGAAGAGAAATACGCTGGCGGTAGCCGCAACGAGCGACGCCGCACGCAGCGGTATCGGGCTGCGCGTTGTGTGGGTTTGCATGGTTCATCCTGTTCATGGGTCGTGACAATGCCGGCGCGCGTCTCGACTAACGGACGTGCAACGGCATCGCGATGCAGTCATGGCATCGCAACGGTATGACTCGAATCAGGATGGGAACGGAGGGGCGCGAGGCTGCGCGAAGGTGAGCGGCTCGACGCGGCGAACGCGCTCGAAGCGGGTCGCAACGGTGTGCTGGACAGCACGGACGGTGACGAAGAACAGCGCCTCGACGCTAGGCACCGCCGGCATGTGGGCGAGCAGACTGCAATAGCCGCAGGCGTCGCCGTCGGACATGGCTGCGTGTTGAGTGTGTTGAGCGTGTTTGCTGCCGGGGTCGTCCAATGCCTGAGCGTGCATGGAGGGCATGGAGTGCATCGACGACATGGCGCCCATGTCCGGCATGGAAGCCATCGACGGCATCGAGCAATGCTCGCCTCCCATTCCGGCTTCACCGCCACTGCGTGCGGCGAGCGAATGCGAGATCGTTGGCGCGAGCGTGGCCATCAGGATCGCAAACAATCCCAGCCAACTGCCGATCTTCCGATAGAAACGACTCAAGATGCGCCCGGCGACACGATTAGAAGCTGACGTGGATTATGCCATGGCCTATCGCGTGTCCTGGCCGCCAGGGCGGCGGTTATGTCGAACATTTGGCCGATACGCGGCAGACAGTGGACAATGCCTCATCCCGGCTACCGGCACGGAGTGCCCATGAAAGCGTATCGCCCGCGTCCCCCGCATTTTCCCGGCGATCAATCGCATGCGGAGTGGCGCGATCACACCCTGCCTTACATCATCGTAGCCGCGCTGATCGTACTGATCATCACGCTGATCGTCTGGGTGGTCGATCCGGCGCCGCCGAAGACCATCACCATCAGCGCGGGTCCACACGATAGTTCGTTCCTCGTCACCGCGAATCAGTACAAGAAGATCCTCGCCCGCAACGGCATCACGTTGAACGTGCTGGAGTCCGATGGCTCGGTGCAGAATCTGAGCCGTCTGCTGGACCCGAAGCAGCATGTCGATCTCGCGCTGGTGCAAGGCGGTGTGGCCGACGGGCGCGATACGTCATCGCTGATGTCGCTCGGCAGCGTTTTCTATATTCCGGTGGTGGTGTTCTATCGCGGCACGGGGATCAGCGAGCTTTCAGAACTGGAAGGCAAACGGATTGCAATCGGCCGTGAAGGCAGCGGCACGCGCCTCCTCTCGCTCAAGCTACTGGAAGCAAACGGCATCCAGCCAGGCGGCAACACGGTGCTGGTGCCGAGCGACGGCATGCAGGCCGCCACGCAACTCGTGGCGGGCGACGTCGACGCGGCGATCCTGAACGGCGACTCGGCCACGCGCGGCCTGATGTTGCGGCTCCTGAAAGTGCCCGGCATCTCCGTGATGGATTTCGACGAAGCGAGCGCCTATACGCGCCTCTTTCCCTACCTTGACGAGATCGACCTGCCGCCCGGCGTGCTGGATCTCAGGCGCAGAATTCCGCCCGACACCATCCATCTGATCAGCCCGACGGTCGAGCTCGTGGCCCGGACCGGTCTGCATCCGGCGATTTCCGACTTATTGATTGAGGCCGCGCAGGAGGTGCACGGCATGCCGGGGCTGTTGCAGCACGCGGGGGAGTTTCCGAGTCCGGTCGCTCATGAATATCAGATCAGCGAAGATGCGCAGCGCTACTACAAGACCGGCAAGAGTTTTCTATACCGCACGCTGCCGTTCTGGCTCGCGAGCATCGGCGATCGCACGCTCGTTCTGCTGCTGCCGATGGCGGTGCTGCTGTTTCCGGCGATGCGCCTGATCCCGGCACTGTACCGGTGGCGCGTGCGTTCGCGCATCTATCGTTATTACGGTGCGCTGATTGCGATCGAACGCGGCGCACTGGCCGATTCGACCGAGGAGGAACGCAAGCAGCTTTTCGCGGAGCTCGATCATATCGAGGCCTCGCTGAGCCGCTTGCGTATGCCGCTCGCATACGCCGACGCGTTCTATGTGCTGCGCGAGCACGTCGGCTTCGTGAGGGTCCGGCTGGCGGCGCAAGGCAGCCGCCTTTAACCGGGCGGCGGGCCTTCTTTACGCTTTACGCTTCGGCGGTGGCCGACGGTGCTGCCGGCGGCGTTGTCGATTCAGCGGCGGGGGTGTCCGTCGAGGCGACTTGCGGCTGGCTCTCTGCCTCGGCTTGCGGAGTGGCCGCTGCTTGCGCAGCTGCATCAACCGAAACGTCCGACGCAGCAGACGCATTGGCGGACGCATCAACCGGCGAGGCCGCTGCTTTCGCCGCGCCCCTGCCTGCACGATGCGCCTGCAGACGCTGTGCGCCGGCCGCTTCCTGGGCCGTCACCTTGCCTGCTTCGCCGCCCGTCAGATCGACGCGCGCGGCGCCTTCAACCAGGCATTTCCAGTAGCGGCTGCCACGACACCAGGTTTTGATCGCGTCGCGCAACTCGGCTTCGCTCAGCGACAATTCCTTCGCGTGAACCACGAGGTCCTCGAAGATGCCGACCTTCAGCGGCAGCTTGGGTGCCGGATTCTTGGGAAAAACATTCGGGAAGCGCTTTTGCAGTCTCCCGATCGATTTCACCACCGGGTCCACCGGCTTCGCGTCGACCGCGGGCCTGGCTTCAGCCGCCGGCCTGGCGTCGGTCGCTGGCTTGTGAGCGGGCGCGGCACGACGCGGCGGCGACGGCTTGCGCGCGGGCTTCGCACCGGGCTTGGCGACCGGCTTGGCCGCAGGCGCAGCTTCGGCGCGTGCCGCGGCCAGTTGCTTCTTCAATTCAGCAAGTTGTTCGAAACCCATAGCGCACAATCAATCGAGAAAGACAGGATTGTAGCAGCGTGTTGAAACATACTCGTGAGAGGCGGCGAGACGCTGTGCGCCAGCGGTGGCGAACGTTCTGCTGTGGCACGATTAAACTCGATACTTTCCGCCCCGCTTCCCGCTTTCGCATTTCATTGAGCGCGAATAAAGCCCGTATTTCATTGCGCTTTTCGAAGGATGGGGTTGAAGATCTTGTTTTTTGCCACCGAGGTAAAAAATTAGCTTTTAACCGCCAAAGGCACCGTCACCTCAACCGCCGTCAGGCCAGAAACCGACACGCACAAACCCGGCCGGCCGGCGTTGTTGCGCAGGGAAAGCTGCAGTTGATGCCGTGCGGCGATCCGCGCCACAATCGCCAACCCAAGTCCGCTGCCCTCGCCCTTCGCGTCTTCTCCGCGATAAAAGCGGTCGAAAACCCGCTCAATCTCAGCCTCCGGGATCCCGGACCCGCTGTCCACGACGTCGAACCCCACGCACTCGCCCGACCGTTTCAGAATCACGTCGACGCGCCCACCCCGCGGCGTATGCCGGATCGCATTGTTGATCAGGTTGCCCAACAGGACACTCATCCCGTGCGGCTCGGCCAGCACTGTATAGACATCGTAGTTCGCGCGAGCGTCTTCGCACTCGAGCCCGAGATCGATCTCCTTCGTCTCCGCGAGAAGCGAAAAATCGCCGACGACCTGCTCGCCGATCCGGCGCAAACTCACTGGCACCATCGACGTCACCGGATGCGCATCCTCACGCGCCAGCGTCAACAACTGCTGCACCAGGTGAATGATCCGGTTGACCCGTCCCTCGACGCGCTCCAGCGTTTGCCCCTCGCCCTTTAGCGAGCCGTCACGGGAGGCTGCCTGCAATTGCAGCTTCAGCGCCGCGAGCGGCGAGCGCAACTCGTGCGCGGCGTCGGCGATAAACGTACGCTGCGCCTGCGAAGCAACGTTCAGACGTTGTAGAAGATCGTTGAGCGCTTGTACCAGCGGCTTGATTTCGACCGGCACGCTGCCGTCCAGATGCAGGGGCTCCAGCGAATCGAGCGAACGGGTGGTCAGTGCGCGCGTCAGCCCGCCGATCGGCGCCAGCCCCCTTGCCACCACCAGCAGCACCAGCAGGATCGTCACCGGCACCAGCACGCCGAGCGGCCACAGCGTATGCAGCGCCAGTTGCAACGCAAGGTCTTCGCGCACGGAGATCGGTTGCGCAACCTGGATATAACGGTCGCGCTGTTCCAACCCGAATGCGCGCCAGTGACTCTCGCCGCGCTCGACCGTGCTGAAACCCGCAGGCAAACGCGAGAATACCGGCGACTGCATCGAGTGATAAATGAGCTTGCCGGAGCGGTCCCAGATTTCGATCACGACCCGGTCGTCGGCCAGATCGCCGAGGTCGGGATTGCGATGCTCGCCGTCACCCGCACCGGACAGATTCGACGGCAACGACAACGCCACGGTACGCAGCTCGTAGTCGAACAGTTCGCCCGCTTCTTCGCGCGCGGTGTGAAAAATGCCGAAGCCGGCCACGGCCGAGGCCGCGGCCAGCCCGAAAATCAGCCAGCCCAGCAGCCAGCGGCGAATCGACGTCATCAGCACCTCTTCAGACGGTAGCCCACGCCGCGCACGGTCACCACCTGCTCCGCGCCAATCTTGCGCCGCAAGCTGTGCACGTGCACTTCGATGGTGTTGCTGCCCACCTCCTCACCCCAGCCGTATAGCTTCTCTTCCAGCTCAGGCTTGGTGAACACGCGCGTGGGCTCCTCGATCAATGCCTGCAGCAAGGCGAATTCGCGCGGCACGAGCGGCAGCAGTTCGCCGCCTTTGGTGACTTCGTGTGCCGCGGGATCGAGTGTGAGCTCGCCGTGTGCATAGACGGGCTGCTTTTGCCCGGTGCGCCGCCGCAAGAGCGCGCGCACGCGCGCGGCCAGCTCGTCGAGGTCGAATGGTTTGATCAGGTAATCGTCGGCGCCCGCATCGAGGCCGCGAATCCGGTCGTCGACTGCGTCGCGCGCGGTCAGGATGATCACCGGCGCGGCGCCGCCGCTCTTGCGATACGCATTGAGCACGTCGATACCGTCCTTCTTCGGCAGGCCGAGATCGAGCAGCACGAGGTCGTACACGCCGTTGCCCAGCGACAGTTCCGCCGCGCGGCCGTCTTCGGCCCAGTCGATTGCGTAGCCCGAGCGGCGCATCGCGCCCAGCACCGTCTCCGCAATCATGTCGTCGTCTTCGACCAGTAGCAGACGCATGGCCTCTCCTCTCTCCAGTTTGCCCGCATTGTCCGGCCCTTTAGCTTAACGCTTCCTTATGCCTCCCTTATGGGACGCTTAGGCGACGCTGAAGCGAGGCTTAATGTCCGTTAAGCGTTCCTTAAGCACCGCGTCAGCAGAATCGGCACCTGGTTAGCGACATCCGCTCGCGGCTGTCTCCCCTTTTGTTCAGGAGCCGGATTTTGCCCGTTTTCAACGCCGCCACAGCGGCACGGTTGCGCGTGCTCGTGCCGATCTGCGTGATGCTGCTCGGCGGCTGCACGTGGTATCACCGCGAGCCGCTCGCACCGCAGGATACGTCGACCTCGGCCCGCTCGCTCGAACGCATCCAGATCGATCCGTCCACCATGCCGCTGCCTGAACTGGCCGCGCATCGCTTCGATCCCTCCGACGGGCTCGACATCGACGAAGTCGCGATGCTCGCAGTGGCGAACAATCCCGACCTGAAGCTGGCCCGTGACGATCTCGGCATCGCCCGGGCTCAGGCTTATTCAGCCGGGCTACTGCCCGACCCGCAACTGAGCGTATCGAGCGATTACCCGGGCGCAGCCGGCGCCACGCGTGCGTTCAATTACGGCCTGAGCATCGACGTGATGGCGATCGTGCTACGCAGCGCCAACAAACAATCCGCCGACGCGACGGTCGCCAAAACCGATCTGGGCCTGCTGTGGCAGGAATGGCAGATCGTCGCTCAGGCGCGGCAGCTGTTCATCAAGACGCGCTTCCAGCAGGACACGCTGCCGTTGTTGCAACAGCAGCGCGACCTCGCCCGCACGCGCTACGAGCGCATGGCCGAAGCGCATCGCGACGGCAATCTCACCGACGACACGCTGACCGCCGCGCTCACCGCCTACAGCGATGCACGCAAGCAATACACCGACGCCGAACGCGCCGCGGAACAGACGCACCACGATCTGAACGCGCTGCTAGGCCTCTCGCCGGAGGTGCAGTTGCAACTCACCGGCAGCGAAGAAGCGACCGAACTGCCCAACGCGACGCTCGACGCAGCGCTGGCCAAACTCGCACAGCGCCGTCCGGACCTGATCGCGTTGCAGGCGGGCTACGAAGCGCAGGAGCAGAAATACCGTGCGGCGATTCTCAGCCAGTTTCCGAGTCTTTCCGTGGGCTTCGTGCGCGCGCGGGACACCTCGAACATCTACACCAGCGGTTTCCAGATCAATCTGAGTTTGCCGATCTTCAATCGCAATCAAGGCAACGTCGCGATCGAAAAAGCGACGCGTCAGCGTCTGCGCGACGAGTATCAGTCGCGCCTGAATCAGGCTTATGCTGATGTCGCTCATATGCGTGCGGACAGCGTGATTCTCACGCGACAGTTGCAGCAGACCGAGGCCGCACTGCCCGACGTCGACCTCGCCGCGCAGCATGCGGCGGCGGCCTATGCGCAGCACAATCTCGTGCTCGGTGCCTACACCGATGCAGAAAACGCCGCGCTCACCAAACGTGTGGACGTCGCCACACTGCGCGAATCGCTCGCCGAACAACGCGTCGGTTTGCAGGCGTTGCTGGGCAGCGCGATCCCCGACGCCTTTTCCTCTGCTCAGAACTTCACCGACACTCATGCGAAATAGCCCACTTGCGGCGCGGCGACCGCGCATCACCGCGTATGCGATTTCTCTCGTCTGCGCTGCGCTGGTGAGCATCGGCGCGCATGCGGCCGATGCGGCTAGTGCGTCCACTGGCGACGATGCGCCTGACCAAGCCGTCGTATCCGTGCAAACCGTACGGGTGCAGCGCGCCGTCATCGCGCAACCGGTCCGCGCGTATGGCATCGTCGCGGCGTCCGCGTCGAATCTGACCACGGTTAACCTGCCTTACCTCGCGCGTATCGTGCAGATGCGCGTGCAAGCCGGACAGAGCGTGACGCGCGGCACGCCGCTTTTCGTGGTGCAGGCCGACCCTGCCGCAGTACTCGCCGCGACCCAGGCGAAAAGCGCGGTGACGCTGGCGCAAGGCGAACTGGCGCGCACGCAGTCGCTGTACGACAAAGGGCTTGCCACGCAATCGCAACTCGCCACGGCCCGCAAGGCTGCCGAAGACGCGCAGCAGGCGCTCGCGGCGCAAAACCAGACGGGTGTCGCGAGCGGCAACAAGATCATCGCGGCGCCGATCGACGGCGTGATTTTGCAGGTGTCAGCCGCACAGGGCGATCAGGTGCAGCCGGGCGCTGCGGTCCTGCAGCTGGCGGGTGGTAACGGCAAGGATGCGCGCGCGAATGTGATGCTTGGCGTCGAACCGTCGGACGTCCCTGCTATCCATGCCGGCGACATGGTCACGCTGCACGGCCTGTCCACCTCGCTCGCCAAGGCCGCGGCGGACGGCCACGTGGTGCTGGTCGGAGCATCGATCGATCAGCAAAGCCAGCTCGTCAATGTCGGCGCGAACGTCCCGCTCGGGCAGAGCGCATTCATTCCTGGCACGCGTGTCAGCGCCGATATCGCGACGCGCAGCGGCACGCATTGGGTCGTGCCGCGTGCCGCCGTGCTGAAAGACGACAAAGGCGCGTACGTGTTCCAGATCACGCCGCAAAACAAGGCACGTCGCGTGGCCGTGGTCCCGCAGATCGAGAACGGCGACCGCTACGGCGTGGACGGCCCGATCGACGCTGCTGAGGGCCTCGTCGTCAGCGGCAACTATGAATTGAAGGACGGCATGGCGGTGCGGGCCGACGGAGGCGCGCCGCGATGAATTTCGGTCAATGGATGCAGAAGCACCGGCGCTCGCTGCTGTTCGTGATCGCGCTGCTGGCGATCGCGGGCGCGCTGACCGCGTTTCGTTTGCCGATCTCGCTGTTCCCGAACGTCGCGTTTCCACGCGCCGTCGTCTCGCTCGACGCGGGCGACCGCCCGGCTGAACAGATGGCCACACTGGTCACGATGCCCGTCGAAGAGGCGCTGCGACGCGTGCCGAATGTCCGCGACGTTGAATCGACTACGAGCCGCGGGTCGGCGGAAATCTCGATCAATTTCGACTGGGGCACCGACATGGCGCAAGCCACGTTGCAGGCGCAGTCGGCCATCAGCGAGATCCTCGCGACGCTGCCGCAAGGCACCTCGATGCAGGTGCGGCGCATGGACCCGACCGTGTTCCCGGTGCTCGCGTATAGCCTGACGTCGAAACAGCAATCGCTGTCGGCGCTGCGTGATCTTGCGCAGTTCCAGATGCGGCCGTTGTTGTCGTCAGTCGAGGGCGTGGCGCGCGTCGAAGTGACGGGTGGCGCGCAGGACGAATTCGAAGTCGCGATCGATCCGGCGCGCCTTGCCGCCTACAAGATCTCGCTCCCGGATGTGTCGAAAGCGATCGGCGCGAGCAACGTGCTGATGGCCACGGGCCGCATCGAAGATCACTACAAGCTGTACCTCGTGATTGCCAACACCACGATCACGCAACTCGATGAACTGCGCAACGTGGTGGTGTCGGCCAACGGCGCAACACAAATCCGCCTTGGCGACATCGCGACGGTCCGCCAGGGTGTCGTGCCGCAATGGATGCGTGTCACCGCCGACGACCAGGACGCCGTGCTGCTCAACGTCTACCAGCAGCCGGGCGCGAACAGCGTGGCGATGGCCAAGGCGATCCGTGCGAAGCTCGCTGACTTCCAGCATCAGATGCCGGTGGGCGTGCATCTCTCGAACTGGTACGACCAGAGCGAACTGGTAATCGCCTCGGCGACCAGCGTGCGCGACGCGATCATGATCGGCGTGGTACTGGCCGCCTTCACGCTGTTTGCCTTCCTGCGCAACTGGAAGATCACCGCGATTGCGGTCGCGCTGGTGCCGGTCGTGATGGCCGCGACGATCCTGCTGCTCGACGTATTCGGCATGGGCTTCAACATCATGACGCTCGGCGGCATGGCGGCTGCAGTCGGCCTCGTGATCGACGACGCCATCGTGATGATCGAACACATCGTGCGGCGCATGCGCGAAGGCGGAGCGCACAAGTTCCATGGCCGCGTGATGGCGGCGGCGCTTGAATTCACGCGGCCGCTTGCCGGCTCGTCGGCGGCGACGCTGATCATTTTCGTGCCGCTCGCGTTTTTGTCGGGCGTGACGGGCGCGTTCTTCAAGGCGCTCTCGGTGACGATGGCAAGCGCCCTGTTCATTTCGTTTCTCGTCACGTGGCTCGCGGTGCCGATACTGTGCGACCGCTGGCTGAAGCCGAAGGATGCCGAGGAACACAAGGAAACCCGCTTCGCTTCGTGGATGAACCGCCGCTACGGCTTTGTGATCGAGCGCGTCACGGCACGCCCGGTTCTCGTGCTGCTCGGCCTGGTGCCGCTGATCGTGGTGGCCGCGTTCGCGTTCACACGTGTAGGCAGCGGCTTCATGCCGAGCATGGACGAAGGCGGCTTCGTGCTCGACTATCACACCGAGCCGGGCACGTCCGTCACGGAAACCGACCGCTTGATGAAGCAGATCGAGGGCATCATCCGTGCGAATCCGAACGTTGCAACTTACTCGCGCCGCACCGGCGCCGGTCTCGGCGGCGACCTGAACGAGCCCAACAAGGGTGACTTCTTCGTGCGATTGAAATCGACTGGCCGCGAGCCGATCGAAACGGTGATGGAAGAAATCCGTTCGAAGATCGAAACGCAGGTGCCCGGCGTGAACATTGAACTCGCGCAACTGATGGAAGACCTGATCGGCGACCTGACCGCGGTGCCGCAGCCGGTGCAGATAAAAATCTATTCCGACGACCAGAACACGCTCGACACCACCGCACGCAAGGTTGCCGCACAGATCGGCAAGATTCAGGGCGTGGTGGACGTGAACGACGGTATCAATCCGGCGGGCGACGCACTCGAATTGCACATCCGCCCGGAGGCCGCGGCCGCCGAGGGCATGGACCCGCAGTCGATTGCGCAGGCCGTGTCCGACATGGTGGAAGGCAACGTTGCCACGCAATTCCAGACCGGACCGAAGACGGTAGGCGTGCGGGTACGCGTGGCGGGCGCACTGAAGCTCACCGATACGCAACTGGGGCTGTTGCAGATTCGCGCACCGGACGGCCATCTGTTCGCGTTGAACCGTGTTGCTGATCAGGTGACGGTGACGGGCCAGCCGGAGATCAGCCGCGACAACCTCAAGCGCATGGTGGCGGTGACGGCGCGCATCGATGGCCGTGATCTGGGCTCGACGATCGCGGATGTGCAGAAGGCGCTGAGCGACAAGAGCTTGTTGCCGACCGGCGTGTATTACGAACTGGGTGGCTTGTACCAGCAACAGCAGATTGCATTCAAGGGTTTGTTGACCGTGTTTGGCGCTGCGATTGCGTTGGTGTTTGGGTTGCTGCTGTTTTTGTACGAGCGTTTCCGGGTTGCGCTGGCGGTGATGGCGATGCCTTTGCTGGCCGCCGGTGCGGTGTTTATCGGGTTGTGGATTACCGGTATCGAGTTGAACATCTCCGCGATGATGGGGATGACGATGATTATCGGTATCGTGACCGAGGTGGCGATTTTTTATGTATCGGAGTTGCAGGGGTTGGTACGGGATGAAGGTATGGGGGTTGAGGAGGCGCTGATCGCGGCTGGGAGGAATCGGTTGCGGCCGATTGCCATGACCACTATTGCGGCTATTTTGGCGCTGCTGCCGCTTGCTTTTGCCCTTGGCCAGGGGGCTGCTATGCAGCAGCCTTTGGCGGTTGCTATTATTTCTGGGTTGATTGTGCAGTTGCCGTTGGTGTTGGTTTTGTTGCCGGTTTTGTTGAAGTTGTTGATGAAGAAGGGCCCCATGTAATGGGGAGGTTTTTGCCTTCGCGGCACTTTTTGGCCGTGTTCTTGGGGCTTTGGCCTTTCCTTGATTTGCTAGTGGTCTATTAGCGTTCCCCCTGTGCGGGGGGGCACCTACTTTTCTTGAACCTGTCCGCATTTTTGTGTGCGAGGCGGTTGGCGGAGTTACCCGCGTGCGTTGGTAAAACGCTCTCCAAACAGAATAGCGAACTGGTTCATGGCGGAGGACCAGTCG
>NZ_CAJNBO010000054.1:0-26623 GCF_905221015.1 Paraburkholderia nemoris
CGTCAACATTTCTTCGATCATTGGCTCGAAGGGCGGCTTCGGCCAGACCAACTATGCGGCCGCCAAGGCCGGCATGCACGGCTTCACGAAGTCGCTTGCGCTCGAGGTAGCGAAGAAAGGCGTGACGGTGAATACGGTTTCGCCCGGCTACATTGCGACGAAGATGGTAATGGCCGTGCCGCAGGAAATCCGTGAAACGAAGATCGTTCCGCAGATTCCGGTAGGCCGGCTGGGCGAGCCCGAAGAGGTCGCCTCGCTTGTACTGTATCTGTGCTCGCGCGAGGCCGGTTTTGTCACCGGCGCCAACATCGCCATAAACGGAGGGCAACACTTGCAGTGATCCTGATTGAAGTTCCAGGCCTATTAGCGGTCTGGCCGGGATTCGTGAATACCTGAAGCTAGGGAATTCACGAATCCCGGCCATGCCTCAGGTGCGTGATGACTAAAATCTGCACTGAGCATCTTTCCAGGCACGAGCGTACGGCTATCGGGGGATGTAAGCCGGATGCGGCCTTGCGGGCCTCCTTCAGGGCGTCGAGCCGCCGACTGGTGACAGCGAGGCGGTTTTTAAGCAGCGACATGCTCAGTTATCCTCACGAATGCAGGAATCAGGCATCTGGATGTTAGCCGATGCATCCTGAACGTCCGGCCGGTCAGTCTCCTCGAGCGCGTGACGTTTGCCGAGCGGGCAAGACAGCAGGGGTGGCATCCGGGCGATACCCCAGGCATCGAGCAGTTCGCTGAAAGACGGCCCCTGATCGGCAAAGGCCAGGTCCAGCCCGGTCCAGCGATACTGGAAGCGTTTGTCGGGCGTCGTACGCGGAACCCGGAAGCGTTCGATCACGCCCATGCGCATGGCGTAGCGGATCGCATGCGCGGCGTCCATCGGGCTCATGATGCCGGCCTCGACCATTCCGGCCGTGGTGAGCGGCGCGGGATGCGCGCGCAGATACCAGACCAGCCGTTCGGCATTGTCGCGCGCTTTCATGGGGCATCCTGCAGGACGGGGGCGTGCAGATCACCGATGAGCGCGAGCATGGCGGCGTACGCGTCGCCGGGCGCGGCCCGCCGGATCGCGTCGACCACGTCGCCGTACAGGTTCACGATCTGGGCGGCATTCTCTGCGCAGTGGCCCGCCCGCCGGGTGGTCACTGCGAGTGCCGCGCTCATCAGCGGCGCCATCTGCTGGAACAGTGAATTGCCGCTGACGGTGAGGATCCGCATGACAAGCTGCCCGAGCGCGGCCTGATGACCGGGGGTATCCGGCGGACTGGCTCGCAGCATATCGAACAGGGACTCAAGCACCGCGACATCATCTGCGCTGGCGCGTACTGCGGCCTGCGCGGCCGCCGCCAGCCCGATCACGCGGTAAACGGCCATCAGTTCATCCTGGAACTGTGGATCGGTATCCAGCTGCAGCCGCCAGCCGATGACGTCGCCGTTGACGATGCGCCAGTCGCGGACAGGGCGGATGCGCGTGCCAGTTTTCGAATGGATGTCGAGCATGCCGCGCGAGAGCAGCATCGCGATCGCCTCGCGCATGACCGCGCGGCTGACGCCAAACTGCCGGGCCAGTACGTCCTGCGACGGCAGCCTGCCGCCCCAGGTATCCTCCACCACGCCGGCCACGATCCGCTCCATCGTCATGCGAACCCGTGAAGGCCATTTTTCGTCCTGTGTCATGCATCCCCTCGTAGGTCATTCCCTGCCTGATCAGTACCACCGCCTGTCGATTCTCACCCGCCAGGAAATCGCCGGATTTTACGGCCTGCCGCGCTTCATGGGGACGCCCATTCGTCGGCGACCCTGCACCTGCACGATATCTCCGACGGCAACTGCGGAGGCACGCGTGCAATGCCCCACGCCGAGAGCAGGCCGTCGAATGACGGCCCGGTCGGGTTGTTGATTCGCTCCTGCAGTGGCCGGCCCGTCAGCTGGTACAGCCCCCGTTCGTTCGAGCTGGCCCCCGGCCGCCGGATGCGTTCAACGGCACCTTGCCGCATGGCGTACTGCACGGCGTCCCTGACCGTTCGCGGCTGCATCATGCCGGTCGACACGATTTTCACCATCGTCGCGGGCTGGTGAACCCGCAGCCAGTCGATCAGTTTCTGGGCATTGCCATATATTTTCATGCGTGTTTCACTTTCCGCTCAACGTAAGCCAATCCGGTGCAGCAGCGCTTCCGACTAAATCACGCGCGCTCCCCATGCAAATCTGTTGCACACAGCCTTGGCATGCTCGAATTTCCTGCATGTTGTCAGAGCCGGCGATCACCCACCCAGTTCGCACTTACGCGATGTCGCTGCGGGCAACTGTGGCGGTACACGCGATGCCCCAGACCGAGAGCAGCCCGTCGAACGACGGCCCCGCAGGGACTTTTCGGAGCTCGGGCAACGACTGACCCGGCTGGATTGAAACCGTTCGTTCGCACGGCCTACGGACCAGCTGATGCGATTAAAGACCCAATGGCGCACGCCGTGCTGGAGGGCGCTGGATGCATCACGCGAATTTAACACGCCGCTCGAGGCGATCTGTGCTGCGGTCGCCGGCTGGTGCTCGCTCAGCCAGGTGATCAGTTTTTCTGCATTGTCATGCACTTTCATACTTGTTCAGAGGCCTGGTGAGCCGTAATCCAGTGTTGCTATCGTTCCATTATAAAGAATCAGGCCCGCTGCGCATTGCTTGCAGCGTTCGATTACTGCTACTGCATCGTCGTCGTGAACGGCGCGATCACACAAGCCTCGATGGCCTCTTCTTCCTGTGACTGCATCCCGAGGCCTGGCAATACGTCCTCGTACAGCCCACGGAAGCGCTCCAGATCAGAAAGCGTGCTCACCTCGGCGCTTTCTGCGACTTCCCTGAGCGCCCCGATGAGCGTCTCGCGATCCGTTTTCGATTCGTGGCAGAGCTCCAGTTCGCGGGCGAGCGAGGCGAGCCTCGCGAACACCTCGGCGTGCAGGTCGCCAATATGGAGCGCGTTGGCTGCCATGTTTTCGAGCAGGGCAATACGGAGCGTGCGCCTGGAAAATCGCGGAGGAGCCTGGGTCACGTTAGGGTTCCATATGTTCTGGTTCCGATAGGGTAGGGGCTATCGTGGCAACCATGGTTTACATATTCAGGAATACAGATCGTCTTGATTATTAAAGAACTCGTGTGAATGTGGAAGATCAGGCCCCCCCCCACTTCGTACTTCACCGTCCCCGCTCGTATCTCTGCCGAAACGAGCTTGAGAGCGATGTCCCACGCCTGGGCAGCGGCGTGCCTTTCGTCACCCGCCATCGCGGACTGAATTGCGCCGTCGAGTATCATGACCAGCTGCCTCGCGAGCACTCTGTCCGCCGGACGAACTGGCACGATCTCTGTCACGATATCCTGAAGGAAGTTCTGCAAGTGCTCTTTCTGCGCAGCCGCCACACGCATGATCTCGACCGAATGAGAATGGAATTCATGGAGCGCGCCAGCGAACATCCCCTCAGTAAAATCCCTGGCCATGAGCCAGCGTTCATGCCACACAAAGACCTCATGCAGCCGCTCTATCGGGGAAGTCTTTCGTGCGACCGCCTCGGCCATCAGCGTCAGCGACTGTTGCGCTCGTTGTGTCAACACGTGGGCGACCAGTTCGTCCTTCGTGGCGAAGTGCCGGTACATGGTCATCTTCGCCACGCCAGACTCGCTAATGATTCGGTCGATCCCCACCGCGTGATAGCCGTCTCTCGCAAAGAGACGCGTCGCGGCGTCAACGATATCCTGCCTCTTCGTGCTCATGGAAGCCGTCTGCCTGCAAAATGGGGTAGTGGTCGGCACGCAGGCCCTCCCATCGCATCGGGAAAGGCACTGGCATAACGGATTTCCTGTCGGATTGAAAAGAACATCTACCCATGGAAAGGTACCGGTGCGCACAGCCCAATCAGGCGGAGCAGCCGTTACCGTCGGTGGACCACGGGGAAAGGGTGTCCCATACCGGACCATCTTCGCCGTCTCGAGGCGTGGTGAACTTCAGCGACGCCAGGTTTGCGCGCGCTTCGCGTTCGACCTGCTCGCATGCTTCGCGCAGGCCGGCGGCGATCGCAGTCCGGTCCGCCTCGGACACGTCGGACCGGGCAGTCGCACGCGCCATTGCGCTGATGCGCGCAAGCATCGCCACCGGCGGTAAGCGGAAGTGAGCGCGCCACGCCTGACACCCTCCAGAAGTGCGTTGTACTTCGTGAGCCGGATCGTGTGCGCGCCCAGCTCTTCAACGGTAACCGGACGGCATGATTCATTAGTCATAAGGCGTCCTATCTAGTTTCATCAAGAAAATGAAGTAGTTTTCACAACGCTTCAGTGCTGCGTATCGGTTGATGGTGCGATACGGCAGGCGTGATACAGTGCCCCGCAGTCGGTATCGTGCCCGGGCGCCCCGACCAGATGCCGCAACAGGCGGTTGCGGATGCCACGAAACGCGCCGATGTTGATGCGCTCGTTCAATTCCAGGTGCACCGTCGTTTCTTCCATACGGGCAAATAGCGCATCCCGCTCGGTCGCGGTTATACAGTCGCTGTCAAGCGATTCAACCAGGGCAACCAGCGACACAATATGCTCGTAGTGCATCCGGTGGGCCACCCGCACGCCCTCCATGAATTTGTCGAGCAGGTGGAACAGGCTGCCTGTGCTGCTGGATTCGTCAACGTACTGTGGAATGGATCTGTTCACTCAACGCTCCTCGGGGTGGATGCAAGCTGTTGGAACTGCTCGTAGTACGATGAACATCAGGTACGTCCCTGATCAACCGGATAGACTTGGCAACACTGGATGACGGGAGAACTCCGGCAACGGGACGCGGCATGCATTGAACTGCGCAGATGAGGGAGCGTCCGCCACTGGCGTGAAAGAATGGCGAACGCACCCGGGTGGAAACCCGTCTGACTATTCCCGGTCCGACTACCGCAGACCTTCTACACCGCGAGGTACCTGCCCGCCGTCGCAGCGACCGGTTTCCTGCACGGCGGATTTGGGTCGCGTGTCGACACCGAGCTGGAATACGTCGGGTCGCGCATAGTGACCGGTTACATCGAAGTCGAACTTGCCGCGGGTGATCTCGTTCGGATCGATATCGGCATACAGGATCGTCTCGCCCGTGAAGTCAGGACCGGCCAGCACCCTGCCGAGCGGATCAATAATGGCGCTGCCACCACGTAGCAGCACGGAATCAGGACCGTCCGCCAGCACGCATTCGAAATCCTCCGGATAGGCGTCGCGGCGCAGGTACTGGCAGGCGCTCAGGACGTAGCAACGGCCCTCCAGAGCGATGTGCTGCATCGATGGCAACCAGGTGTCGCGATCGTCCGCTGTCGGTGCGCAGTAAATGGCGATGCCCTGGCTGTACATGTACATGCGTAGCATCGGCATGTAGTTTTCCCAGCAGATGACCGCCCCGACACGACCTGCCGGCGTTTCGAAGGTCGGCATCGTCGAACCGTCGCCGAAGCCCCATATCAGCCGTTCAGCGCCCGTGGGCATCAGCTTGCGGTGCTTGCCTGCCAGGCCTGCCTTCCCATCGATAAAAAGAACGGTGCAGTAGAGTGTTCCGCCGTCACGCTCGATACATCCGAGTACAACAAAGACATCCGCCCGGCGAGCAGCCTCGATGATCATGGCCACCTCGGGACCTTCAGGGCTCACAGCCTGATGGTAATACGTGGCGTATGCATCACGGCCTTCCGGCTTGCGCGTCCCAACCGGTGCGCCGAACGTGCAGCCTTTCGGATAACCGCCCAGAAACGCTTCCGGAAACACGACCAGCTTCGCACCGTTGGCCGCGGCCTGTTCGACGAGCGATGCGCCTTTCGCGGCACACGCCATTGCGTCGGTCGGGATCGAAGAGGTCTGAATTACTGCAACCCTGGTTTTCATTGAATATATGTCCTTCTGTTTCAACGGTCACTCATGGTCGATGTTCTGGCCGCGGGTTTCCCGCACGAACACCAGACCAACTACAAATCCTGCCGCAGCGATGATCACCGGATACCACAGGCCGAAATAAATATCGCCGGTAGCAGTAACGAGGCTGAACGAGATGGTTGGCAGCAGCCCGCCAATCCAGCCTACGCCAACGTGATACGGAACCGACAGTGCGGTATAGCGGATCCGGGTGGGAAACATCTCGACGAGCGCTGCGGCCAGCGGACTGTAGACCATGGTGACCAGCACGATGAGTGCAACCAGCAGAGCCAGCGCCATTGGGTAGTTGACCCGCGTGAGGTCCGCGTGGTCCGGATAGTGCGCTGTGACCAGGCCCTCTTTCAGGCGGGCGGCATCAAAGCCGTCGATGCGCGTCGCGCCGATCATCGTGTATGCCCGCTCGCCGTCGGCCCGCGCCTGGTTCCTGTATGGCACGCCGGCTTTGGCAAGAAAAGTCTTGATCCGGTCGCAATCGCTGACGATCTTGCGCTGGCCCAGCAGATCGAACTGGAAATGACAACCGAGCGGATCGGCTGATACAACAACGGGCGAGGTTTCGGCCGCCGCCGCGATCTGCGGATTGACCGCCTGCGTCAGGCCCTTGAACAGCGGCATGAGCGCGACCGCCGCGATCAGCATGCCAGCCAGCATCACCGGCTTGCGGCCGACCCGGTCCGACAGTGCGCCAAAGGCGATAAAAAACGGACTGCCGATCAGCAATGCCCCGCCCAGCAGCAGGTTGGCCGTCATCGGATCCAGCCGCAGCGACTGGGTCATGAAGTACAGCACATAGAACTGGCCTGTGTACCAGACCACGGTCATCCCGGCGATCATGCCGAACAGCGCCACCAGCAGCTTGCGAAGATTGCGGCGCTCGCCGAACACCTCGCTCAACGGTGCCTTGGACAGTTTACCTTCTGCCTTCATGCGCAGGAAGGCGGGCGACTCATGCATCGACAGGCGAATCCACATCGAGACCGCCAGCATGCCGATGGAGACCCAGAACGGAATGCGCCAGCCCCACGTTTCAAAGGCGTCGCCGGTCAGGATACGGCTGCCGAGAATCACGGCGAGCGACAGCAGCAGGCCGACCGTCGCCGTGGTCTGGATCCAGCTCGTGTAATAGCCTCGCTGGTTGGCGGGGGCATGTTCGGCAACATACACTGCCGCGCCGCCATATTCACCACCGAGCGCCAGCCCCTGCAGCAGCCGCGCCGTGATCAGCAGAACCGGGGCGGCGACGCCGATGGAAGCGTAGCTGGGCAGCACGCCAACTGCCAGCGTGGAGAGGCCCATTAACAGCATGGTGACGAGAAAGGTGTACTTGCGGCCGATCATGTCGCCCAGCCGTCCGAAAACCACCGCCCCGAACGGCCGCACGATAAATCCTGCGGCAAAGGCTAGCAGCGCAAACACGAAGGCCGTGGCCTCGTTCACGCCGGCGAAGAACTGGTGCGAGATGACGACGGCAAGCGAGCCATAAAGGTAGAAGTCATACCACTCGAAAATCGTGCCGAGCGATGACGCCAGAATGACCTTGCGATCCTCGGCTGAAATACCAGCGCGCGCGGACGATGCCGCCGCTGTGGTCGATACCATGCGAATTGTCTCCATGAGGTTCATCAGTTATCCGATTGAAACGCACCGGATTGTCGATCAACATAGATGGTAGCTAGGGAGATCGTCAATCGATAAACCGGAAAGGACCGGATCAGGACGATAACATTCTGATATTCAAGAATATTTTGTGTACTATGCCAGCATACAAAAACACCGCCACGGATGCAAAAAGCATGGATCAGACACTCGAACAGGCGCTTGGGCAACTCGGCCTCGATGGAAACCGGGCGCGATTCTATATAGCCGCGCTGGAACTGGGCGAAGCCACGATTGCGTCAATTTCCCATCGCGCGGGTATCGGCCGTACTAATGCCTACGAGGTGATGGAACGGCTGACCGCAGATGGCCTGATTTCGCGCATCCAGCGCGGCACCAGGGTGTACGTGCAGGCACAGGATCCCTTTGTGATCCTGCGACGTATTGATGAGCAGAGGCGGCTGGCTGCGGATCTCGTGCCGCAGTTGCGCTCACTGCATCAGCGCACGGGCAGCAAGCCGCGCGTGCGGTATTTTGAAGGCGCGGAAGGAATCACGGAAGTGCTGTATGACACACTATCGTGCCGTAGCGGTGAACTGCGCGGAATCCTGGCGATGGCCGAGTTGCAGGAAACGCCGGGGGAAGAAGTAATGGACCGGTACATCCGCGCGCGCATCAAGGCGGGGCTGAGCCTGCGCGTCATCCGCTCCGAGAGCCGCGAAACCGGCGCAATCTGGCCCGCATCGCAGGCCGAGCGGCGACAGCTACGATACGCGCCCGATGGGCTCGATCTGGGGATGACCGCCTACATCTACGACGACAAGGTGGCCTACATCTCGTCGCGTCGCGAACATTACGCACTATGTGTGGAGAGTGCTGAATTTGCCGCCTTCCAGACGACCATGTTCGACGGCCTGTGGCTAATTTCGTCACCTGCCCCGCCTCATTCCTGATCGGCCCGCATCTTCGGGCATCAGATGCTCTGCATACCGAAGCAGCCATCGACGGTGACTGCCATGCCCCGGCCATTGCGACGAAATAGCAGTTTGCCGAGCGACTTCTCGAGGGCCTGGATATGCCTGCTCAGCGCCGGTTGAGTCATACCTTTTGCATTTGCCGCCACTCGCAGCGAACCTGCCTTTGCGACGGCAATAAACATACGTAGCTGGGCGTCCCGGCTCGAGTCAAGCATCATTGAGATCCGTATCTTTGTGCGTTCGACTACGACGTATGGAACCCTCTACCTGAAAGAGCCCCGGTGCGTCTGCACCGGGGTTCAGTATCTGCCACGTCGTTCCATTTTCAGACCGCAGACTCTGCGGGTTTTGGGATGTGCTCCGGGCACTCACGCAGTAATCCCGATGCGTTCAGGGGCGCACCGCCGTCCCCAGGGAGCACCACACCGGTGCGCGATTATGCCTGTCCCTTTTACCGGGACGCAACGGCCAGGATCTGTTATATGCGGATTGAATACGCCACAGAACCCAGTACTACGATCGTATAGGAGCGCAGCACCATGGAATAACGTCGATCCGGCACAGCGCGGTTCGACGGCTACCTGGCCGCAGGCGTCTTTTTCCGCGAGCGGCGCGTGGTGTCAGGTTGGCTCTGCGGGGAAGACGGCGGCACAGTGTCAGCGGCCAGTAGCTCGCCGGTCGTCACGATATATTCAGCGGCGCTCTCTGGGTACTGTCGGCACCTCGTGCCGTGCGCGGGTAGCCGGTGCGCAAGGAGCGGCGTGATTCAAAGGTTTCTGCGGTACACCGAAAGCTGTCGGAGCCGCGCTCGCAAATGGACGCAGCGTTTCCGCGGAAGCTGTCTGGTTCGATGTCGGCGAAATCGTGACGTGCGGACTGATAGCATCGCGCGCAACCTGTTTGGGTCCCCGACCTCTGCGCGCCTGGCGGACTCCTGGCGGGAACGAAACGAAGCCGCAGATCAGGGGCCGCCGTTGGCCGATGGCAGGGCAAGGTAGGAGACGTTGAGTGTCTTGATTTCCTCGTAACGCAGAACGAAAACGTCGCCGGAGATCGGATAGAAACGCTTCGGATCGTCAGCATAGCGCGCGGCATCGACGTCATACGCGCGATCGTCGTCCAGCTTCCGGCGCTGCGCCTGGACGAGCAGCAGGCGATCGAGCTCGCCGTGTTCGTTCACCTCGTAATCGAGGAGCACGCCCGTGTAAAGATAGGAGCCTTCCTTGAACTCGACGATCGCTGCGACCACTGCGCCGTCCACGCCGCTCGGGTGATCCAGCCCGGCAAAGAGATAGTACCAGGGCGCCGGGCCGCGCACCCAGCTGGTCGCCCGGTGGCCGCGCCGGTCCAGACCATACGACTCCACAACAGCGCGCAAGCCAAACGCGGCGGCAAGCGCAAGCACGTTTGTGAGGACGAAGTAGCCTACGGGCGCCAGCGGGTGGATATTCAGCCAGTTGAAGCGGCTGTTCAGATCGCCGGTCGCTGACGCGCCACTGACGAGCAGGCGTACCACGTCGCCCACTTCGATCTCGTAGCCGCCGATCCACCACGCGCCAATCGCGATGACGAGGTTGCATACGGCCGCGGCGAGAAGTGCCTGCAGCACAACGGCGCTGAAAGGTGTGTGATCAAAGGTCCGGACTTCGCTGCGCTGGCTGAATTGCCGGAAGAGAAAACCAGGTGCGACCAGAAGGAAAAGGAATACCGCAGGAAACGCGATATTCATGCGCCCGAGCCATGGACCGGGACGAGCTGGGGCAGGTAACGCACGCGTTTGCCGTCGGCATCACGCGTATCGATCTGGACGTCGCTGGGCTGGTTGACCGAGGCCGTCGCGAGAAATACGCGCAGCTGCTCGGCGGCCTTGGGATCTTTCAGAACATTATCAAGGTGCTTGCTACGGACGACCTTCATGAGACCCCCATCTGTTGATGACGGCTACAGTATAAGGCCGGTCGGCCGGAATTCAATTCACGGGGCTTTGCTGCCGGCCCCCGTTCATGCTGTCGGGTTGACTTCTGGCGCGTAAGTACCCGGCCCCGACGGGGACACATCTTACCGGGCAGGATTGACTGCAGAAGCGTCGACGGTCAGCGGGTCGGCGGTCTTAACCTGCCGCAGGCCCAGGCCGCGGACACCCGTTACGACGGCCGGATAGGCGACGTCCGTTCCGGTCGGCACGAAATTATGGCCGCTGGTGTGAAAGTTGACGTGCAGGGTCCACAGGCCACGGTGGATGCCGTAGTGACGGATCAGCAGGGTCGTGAGTTCAAGCGGTTCAAGTAGTGGGTAGGGCAACGGGGTGTTCGGCATCGTGTAGTGCTGGATGATAGCGTCGTGAGGTTCAATCGAGATCAAACAGTGCCCGGTCGGCGGGCCGGGATAATGCGTCGTCCATCATCTGCCGGAAATCGGCCTCATCCCATTCGCCGCGCTCGAGGCGTCGCAGGACGGCTTCGCCAGCCAGCACCACCTTGCGTTCGCGATCGGCCTTCGACTGTTTGTACACCTGGCGGCTGGCTTTCTGCGCAGCCTTGCGGGCTTCCTTGAGTTGCTCGAGCTTTTTGTCAGTCGCTTCGACACGTTTCTTGAGCAAGGTCATGCAGGCGGCTCCAAAGTAGTTACCGGAGGATCATACAGTGAGTGCGTGAAGTGGACGCGAGCCGTCGTGGGCACGCGTCCAGCCTCAGGTCAATTCGTCGCGTTAGGGACGACGTACTACGGCAAGCGGAATCGCTGAAAGCTCGACGTACCCCGGAAGGCGGACACGTCTACGCGACCGGCGATTGGACGAGGCATCGAGCCGCTAAAGGCCTCCGCGGGTCGCACGTCTGCACCGCTATCACGCCCTTGAAGTTCAACGACGTGGCTGTCGATTGAGGTATGGTGCTGTATATTTACACATATTCAACGTCCCGTGCCGCGCTATAGGCGACGTCCGGGACGACCATGATCGATTGAGAAGGAAGAGGGTGCCATGAGCACGTTGGGTGAGTTCCTCGCGGACAAACCGATCAACACGCGCGCCGAGATCGGCGCTTATGAATTTCTATGGCAGCAGCCGAATTCCACCACGAAGCGGCTAGCTGACCTGTTTGAGGCGAATCCCGGTAGCCTGCCGTCAGACTTGGTCAACGATGAGGATGCGGAGCGCACCGCCCAGGAGGTGGTGGCTCAGTTGTCGAGTAAGGGTATCAAGCGGTTCGGCGTTCGTATCAACGGTGCACATGACTATCCGGATCGGCTCCGGCAAGCGACCGAGCCGGTCGAGTTGCTATATTTCCTCGGCTCGTGGGAGTTGGCTGAAGCGCCGCGGCGAGTTGCCGTTGTGGGCACCCGGAAGGTATCGTCGGAAGGCGCTGCTCGCACCCGCAAGCTCGTGCGCTCTCTGGTGGAGCACGACTTTACGGTCGTCTCGGGACTCGCGCAGGGCGTCGACACGATTGCGCACGAGACCGCTATCGAGCATGGTGGGCGGACCATCGCAGTGATCGGCACACCAATTTCCGAAGTGTATCCGAAGGAAAACACAGCGCTCCAGCGGCGGATCTCTGAAGAGTATCTGCTGATCAGTCAGGTGCCCGTGCTGCGCTACAAGAGCCAATCGCCCAAATGGAACCGGCTTTTCTTCCCGGAGCGTAACAAGACGATGTCGGCGCTCACCGAGGCCACGATCATCATCGAAGCTGGCGAGACGTCGGGCACGTTGATTCAGGCGCAGGCAGCTCTGAAGCAGGGCCGGAAGCTCTTCATTCTCGAGAGCAATTTCAAGAACCCGGAAATCACGTGGCCGGCGAAGTACGAGAAGCTCGGCGCGATCCGGGTGCGGGAGTTTGAGGATATTCTGCGCGAGCTCAGCTGACCATGCAGAAGCCGATGCCGCCGCGTCTGACGGTCGTTGGTCCGCTTGAGCGACCCGATCACCATCATTTGCCCGAGCAGGCCAAGTGCTATTTTTGGGGCGAATACACGCCTCACGAGCACACCGAAGGCAAGTTGTGGAACTTCTCCGCGACGAACCAGCTGATAGGCAATCTCAAGAAGAGGATGGATCGGGCCGGTTTCGCTGACTGGCGATACAAACAGGAGGCGGTTGAGCGTGTCGGGCGCGCGTTCTCGAAGCTCTGGAAGTGGCCGAACGTCATCGAAAAACACCGCATTATGCTGGTGCCGATCCCGCCGTCCAAGGCGCGCGGGAACCCGATGTACGATCCCCGAATGAACGAAATACTTCTCGCCATTGGGCGTAACCTCGGCGTCCAGTTGGACATACGCGATTGCCTCAGCTTCAGCGGTCGATACGGTGCCAGCCACGAGACCGACGATCGGCCGACGCCGGACCAGCTCCACGAGGATCTGACGTTTGACGCAGTCGTCGGGCGACCCGCAGAACAGCCCGGTCTGATCTTCATATTTGACGACATGTTGACGTCAGGTGCGCACTACCTTGCCGCGACGCGGCGGTTGTCCGAGCACTTTCCAAACGTGCAGATGATCGGCAATTTCGTCGCCCGCCGCATCCTGCCGAATCCCTTCGCGAACCTCGCCGACGACTTCGACATTGTGGAATAGCGAACCGCAGCCCGCTCAGCCTTCATACGCCGGATTGCTGTGCTCATGAGGCAGCCTGCCCTTTGGGATCACGCGTTCCTAGGCATTGCCTAGTTGGAAATCCGGATTGTAGTTACCGGTGGTGATCATACTTCAGAGGGGGAACAATCCGGTGCGCGTGAGGGCGCGCGATACGCATGCATCGAAATGAAATTTGTATAGCTTTATACTATTTGTCATAAAAACAATTATCACCCGACGGCCACAAAATACTAATGTTGTGTTTTGTAGCCATGAGGCGCATAATGGCCTCATGCTGGTACGCCGGTATAACGATTAAACAGGACGACGTCATGAGCGCAGCTCCCAAAGACCCCGTATTGCGCGCTCGCGTCGACGAGGCGACCAAGCTACGGTTTGAAGAAATCTGCCATCGCTTCGGCGAAACGGCCAGCGACCGGCTGCGTCAGCTCGTCGAAGACTTCGTGCGTGAAAATGCAAACCTGCTCGGCCGCGTGGACGTCCGCATTGAGCGCCCGAGCGGCTACGAGTACGGAGCCTGGCGGATCACTGCCGTGCTGCGATTCCCCGAGCAGGCGACGTGGCAAGGTTCACCGGTTGTGTTCGTCATGCCGGAGCTTAAGGGCCGCAACTTCGTGATCGCCGACCCGGAGTACCGGGCTGCGGTGCTCAGCCTGGCCTCGAGGCAGCCGGTTATCGGCGTCCGGTTCGTCGACGGTCTCCTGCGCGCGGATGTCTATTCCAACGGGGTGTCCGAGGACGACAATCCGACGCCCATCGATGAGGTCAGGAACGCGATCATTAAAGAGATCGAGGAGACGCTGCGATGTGTCCATGGCGGCTGATCAGAGGCCGGCGTAAGCAGCTGATTATGATTGGCTGGCTTCCTGAATGACTGGGTTTTCCGGGTCATGAAACATTCATCCGGGACGTGAAATTTTCTGCACGGCAATCTGCGCCCAGGGTTAATCCCTGGACGAAAGGTGCCCGCACGCACGCGACAATTCATCAGACCTATCACCAGCACGAGGCCATCATCGACACGGACCGCAGGAGAGGCTCACAGGTCAACAGGGTGCTCGATGCTCTGGTGACGGCGATTACCGAAAACCACTACGGCGGGACGCTGCCGCCGCAGGATCGGCTGGTGGAACGGTTCGGCGTCTGCCGTACCGTCATACGCGAAGCGGTCGCAATGCTGATTGCGCGCGACATGCTCGATGTGCGGCCGAAGACTGGCATGAAAATCAGACCCGCCTCCGAGTGGCGGATCGTCAACGGCGACGTCATCGGCTGGCGCCTGCGCACCGACGATCCGCAGTTTCGCAATGACCTCATCGAGACCTGTCGCCACATCGTCCCCCCGGCGGCCGCGCAGGCCGCTGGGCGCGACCAGCCCGCCGCCATGGCCGCGATCACCAAGGCATTCGACGCGCTATGTGTGACCGGGCTGCTCGCCCACAGCATTCATTGCGCGCGTGATGTGCTGATCACGCGTGTGCTCACAGCCAGCGGCAACTGGTTATTCCTGCAGATGGCCCCGCTCGTGTGCCGCGCATTCGACGCCGCCTCGCCGCAGGACCGATACAGCCGGCAGGACTGGGAGTACCACGTGCGCATGCACGCCCGGGTCGTCGATGCCATCAGGCAGGCCGATCCGCAGGAAGCAAGCGCCGCATCACTCGCCCTGATCGACGCCCCGTTCCCTGACCGCCAGACGCTCGCCGGCAACCGATGATCTGAAACACCAGGAGGCCTATGAAATCCCGCGACAATGTCGAGAAGATGATCGCGTATCTGCGCGAACACCCGCAGCCGGTGACGATCACGGCGATGGTGACGGCCGGCGTCGTGGCGCCCGGCGAGGCGTCCCATGCCGTCCAGTATGGGGTCCGGCTTGGCGTGATTGAGCACCTCCGACGCCGGGCCAGCCGGCCCAGCGAACGGAACCTGTACCGCTGGACCGGGCAGCCGTTGCCGCCGCTGTCAGCCGGCAACGATTCCGCCAGCGTGCCGGCCGGCCCCTCGTTCGACGCGCTGCTCGGCGCATGGGGCATGGCCACCGAGCCCCCGCGCCTGCCCGCAGCCGGGTCGCCCCGGTGCGTTTCACTGGACGACTGAGCCAACGCCGTCCGCTTACCCTCACGACATTCACATGAAATCCCATGACAATCTTGAACGGCTCGTTACCTGGTGGCGTGATCACCCGGAGCCGGCGACCATCGTCAGCCTCGTGGCTGGCGGCCTGATCGCCCAGCGCGACGCGAGCAACACCATGCAGTATGGGGTGCGCCGTGGCGTGGTCGAACGCATCGGAAAGCCCGGCGCTCGACATACCGCATACCGGTGGACCGGACCGCCGCTGCCGCCTGCGCCACCTGAGCGCAAACCGGCCCGGGATCGGATAACACACACGGCGGCCCCCCCCCCCGCGCGTGGCGAGCGGCCTGTCGTTCGATGCCCTGCTCACCGCATGGGGCATTGCCACCGAGCCCCCGCGCCTGCCCGTGGCCGGGTCGTACCAGTCCCGGTTGGTGGACGATTGAGAGCGCCAGGCTGGAAACCCGTTACCGGATAACGGCAGGAGACTGGAATGGCACAGAGCAGCGCAGAGTGACAGGCGGTGTACCGGGCACGAAGAGCCGCGGCTGGAACCGGCGGCAATGGCGATCGCCGACTCGACATGTGGGTGACAACCGGGGCGGATCGGGCGCTGGCACGACTGGCCCGCCATGACGGCGTCACGAAGCGGGAAATGCTCGAAAATCTGATCGTATCAAAAGAATGACAGATGCTGCGTAAGCTCGATCCCCCGGTGACTGGCGAAAATTTGACGGATCACGGTCGCCCCTCAGTTTTGACCCATGGCAGTCGCTCGATCCGATTGGTCTGAGTGACTGGCAACTTATCCATTGGAGGCTGCTAAACTTCCGCCACCAATGGCAACGTGAGCTCGCGCGTCCATAAGGCTGTTGTTCATCATCCAACACAGGTGCCGTATGAGCACCGACGCATATGAAAAAACTGACCCACGCGCGCAAACTCTATCTTGATCGGCGCGCGCGACGACTGCATTCTCACAGCTGTCATCGGGAAACGCTGTACCGCGAATACGGGTTTCGCCAGACGTTTCAGCAGAAGATCGTAGTCCGTGCGCCGTCACGCTTTCGCGTTCGGGAAGATGATTGTCGGGACGAAGTACACGACTTCATTCTGGAAATAGAAGTGAGCCTGCGTGCCGGGCATTCCGTCGTTATCGACTTCGCGAAAACCAAAGAAATGCACCCATGCGGGACGCTGGTTTTCCTAGCCCATCTGGATATCTGGTTGCACCAGTATCCGCTTCGCATAACTGCGCGGTATCCAGAAGATGAAGTCGTGGAACAACTTTTGCAGCATTTCGGTCAACTGGAACGTTTAGGGCTTTCGCCGCGAAAGGAAATCACACACGAGCGTGTCAGATTCTGGCACTACATTAGCGGAAGAACGGTCGACGCTGCCACGTATCGGGCACTCACCGCCAGTGTGCGGGGCAATATCGACCATCCCCAGGCGGCACTATTCGCCGATTGCTTAAATGAGGCAGTTGCCAATGCGGTCAACCACGCATATAAGTTTGAAACGCAGGACCTTCCGCCGCGCGAAATACGAAAATGGTGGATGTTTTCCGAACCTAAGAACGATAAGCTTTTTGTCGCAATCTATGATTGTGGCGTGTCGATCCCCCAGTCGTTGCGGCGCAAACCGGAATGGCACGACTACGCTACCCTGAGGCAGTTCAAGGACGGAAGGTTGATCCGTTCGGCAATCACGAGCGAGCGCACGAGCACCAAACTTGTGCATCGCGGTAAAGGATTGCCAGAGATGCTAGAATTCTCGGCCCAGCTTGCCGAAGGTGGATTGTCGATTTGGAGTCGTGACGGTGCCTGGATTTATCATGCTCAAACTCGTCGGCGAGAGACTCTGAACCTGCGAGCGCCGTTACGTGGCACACTGGTTTTGTGGGAAATTCCGTTCCGAGAGGAGCGACGACATGACTTCGACAATGATCTCAATAGCTAAAGACTACTCGGATACACCGGCCGGCAGGTACGAGGCTGATGGACCGTTTTCGGGTGAGCGTTTCAGGGACGAATTGCTCGCGCCCGCGCTTCGCGCCTATTCGTCGGTAACGGTCGATCTCGACGGTGCTCTTGGATACGGTTCGTCGTTTCTGGAAGAGGCCTTTGGAGGCCTGGTGCGACAAGGCTTTCAAGCACGGGAACTGCATGCCCGTCTAACGGTCCTCTCATCGCTTCCCGTCTATCGATCCAGGGTCTGGCGATACATTGATGACGCCGCGTCGGTTGCTGCGTAACGGATGGGGTTCGCAGATTTCCTCAAGAGCTACGGGGCTTCGGTAGCATGGTTAGTCGCAGCCATCGGCTGGATCGTCGGCAACGTTCAGGCCAACCGTCGTGAACGGCGGAAAGAGCTTCGTTCAGAAATCGAGGATGTCGCCAAGCTGGTCAAGGATGTTGCGGGCGAGACAAAGAAATTTTATCGGTCCACTCCCGGTAGCTCTGAGCACGTCGAGTGCGTCGTTACAGTGCAAGCACTGGTTCGGGAAATCGACGTCCGGATTGAGCGACTGAAACGTGGCGGGCTAGCTTATTTCTCCACGACGTTGCGCGATGCAACCGCGAGCGCGCAGGAACGCTACTTCGACGAAACGACGGGCTGCTCTTTCGGCACATCAGTCCGGCCTTCAGGGGCCAATCTGACCAACGTGCTTCTTAGGCAGCACGCTGCGGGCTTGGCCCTGATCGAGTCCCTGCACGCTCAATTCGGTCGCGAATTCAATGGACGCTTCTTTGACAACTGAGTCCCCTTGTAGGGGTGACTTCAGGATTCGGAAACCGCGTCGCTGTAAACTTCTTTGACCACTTCAGCGGGCACCGCTTTGATAACGTCGTTCGCATTCATTTTATTGTCCTGATTTAAATGACCCAGCACCCTAATGCTTTTCCGTCCCTTTAGGCGTCCCCGTGATTTGAATACAAATTACGACGGTAGGGCGAGCCAGACGCAACAAGGCTTAGCGCTCCGCCCCGAATATTTTGTTTATATAAATCAAATGGTTGCTGCTTGGGTTTCGCGGTCAGCCGCACCGTGATGCGCTCCAACAATTGTCTGTTGATTTGCCGATTTTTTCCCGCTACGCTGGTCGGCCCGCTTTCGCTTCCGGAGTGGACAGCGATGGAACACTGGCGACTGGCTTATCTGGGCATGCGGCGGATGCCGCGCGACCCCAGCGAGTTCGCGGGGTAATCGTCCTTTTCGTGCAAAATCTGGCGGTTTGTTTTGAAATAACACGTAAAATCAATAACTTGAATGCGATGCGATTTCGCGAAAGCGCATCCTTCTGATGCGAAATCTGGCGCTTTCACCCCGCCGCGTCTGTGAGACCCAGACGCATCCGGTAGTCCCCAAGCAACTGCTGCTGCGCGTCGAACTGTGCCGCGCGCCTTGTCAGATCGGTGGTCAGCGATTCGTGTGCCTTGCGCAGTTGCGTCAGTTCAGTCGCCTGAGCCCTCGCCGTTGTCTGCAGCACGTCGTGCTCGGCTTTGGCGCGTGCGTGGTCGGCGCGCGTCTGGTTCAGCGCATTCTGCAACTGCTCGCTGTGCGCGTGCTGCTCGCGTAGATGCCTGGTCGTGGCGCCGGCTTCGGCGACGAGCCGCGCGTTGTCTCTGTTTAACTGCGTGATTTCGTTTTGCTTGACGATCAGCGTCTGGTTCACCTGTCGCAGTTCGGCCTGCAACTGCTGAACCTGCTGCTCGTGCCGGCGGGCTTCCTGTTCACGCTGCTCCTTGCTGGCCGTGCGGTAGTGTTCGAGCGCCGCGTGCGCGTGCTGCAGTTTTTCCTCGAGCGAACGCCGGAAGCCGTCGTGTTCGGTGAGCCGCTCGGTCAGGTCGTGCGCCTGCTGCGTGAGTCTTTCGACGTCGAGCGCGCGCTGCTGCAATACCGCCTGGGTGTCCGCATGCGCGGCCTGCTCGCGTACGACGGCGGCGCTGGCTTCGGCCAGTTGTGCGCGCAGCGCCGCAGCGTCGCTAGCCAGCTTTGCGACCTCTGCCTGCGCCTGGAGGCGCTGCGCGGCAGCCGCAGCCGTTTGCTGGTCGACCGCCGCCTGCGCTTCCTCGTGCAAACGCGCGGCCAGCCGGGCTACGAGATCCTGGATTGCATCGGACAGCGACCCGGCGCGCGTGAGCGACGCGTCGTCCTCTTCCTCGAGTTCTTTCATGTAGCGGTGGATCGTCGATTTCGAGCCGGTGTTGCCGAGCGCGATACGTATTGCGTCGATCGACGGGTGCTGCCCCTGCGCGAGCAGGGCGTCGCGGGCGCGTTTGATGTCCGTGCGGCTGAGACCGGCGCGAGCCATCGTTCCTCCTTCGAATTTCGTACTGTGGTACGTAATATGTATATACGTACCAATATGAGACGTCAAGATGTTATCAACGTGGCAATTTTTTATATTGAATAATCGCCAATTATCAAATGCGATGCCGCAAAAACTGCCTCCGGCTACCGGAAACGGTACAGAAAGCAGATCGGTTGCCGGATTTCAGGTGAGGTCCAGCTGGAGTTCTTCCCCGGGCGCGCGTACGCGGTATCCCATCGCCCGGTAGCCGCGCTGGCGTCGCTCCCACATGCGCAGCAGCGCGGGATGGCCGACATCGACGTAGTCGAGCACCCGCACGCTCGACTTCGTTGCGTGCTCGCGGTGCAGCCGGCCGGCGTACTGCTGCAACGTACCTTTCCACGAGATCGGCATGGCCAGCACCAGCGTGTCCAGCGCCGGATGGTCAAAACCCTCGCCAACCAGTTTGCCGGTCGCCAGCACGATCCGGGGCGCATCGTCGGCCAGTGCGTTGAGTGCGGCGAGCTGCGCCGCACGAGCCTTCCGTGCCATTCGCCCGTGCAGCACGAACAGCGGCTGCTCCGCGTCGCCCAGCGCCAGCCGAAGGCTTTCCAGGTGATCCGTCCGCTCGGTCAGCACCAGCACATTGCGCCCCTGACGGTACTGTTCCCTGATATCCGCGGCGATCATGCACGTACGCTGGGCGTCTTTCGCCAGCCGCCCGAACACGTCCTGGATCGGCGTGTCGGCCGGCATGTCGACTGCGGCGGTGAGCCTTTGCGGGAAGACCTCGAGCACCTGCGGCGCGCTCGCGGCTGCGCGTGCCGCATGCCGGATCGGACCGCACAGCATGAACATCACGGGTTGCTGGCTGTCACGGCGCACGGGTGTGGCGGTCAGCCCCAGCACGTATCGTGCATCGACGGTTTTGAGCACCGCCTCGAACGAGTCGGCAGAGACATGGTGGCACTCGTCGACAATGACATGACCGTAATGCCGCAACAGCTCGCCGCGTGGACCGCCGGGTGCCACCGACTGCAGCATGGCGATATCGATCTGGCCCGTCGCCTTCAGCTTGCCTCCGCCGATCGTGCCAATACTGCGTGGGTCGAGCGCGAGAAACGACTGCAGGCGCTCGCGCCACTGGTCGAGCAGTTCCCTGCGATGGACGAGCACGAGCGTACTGACGCCACGCCGCGCGATCATCGCGGCCGCCGTCACGGTCTTGCCGAAGGCCGTCGGCGCATGCAGGATGCCGGTGTCGTATTGCAGCAGATCATCCACTGCTGCCTGCTGGTCGGCGCGAAGCGTGCCGGCGAAGGCCACCGCGACAGGTTCGCCCGTACAACGCTCGTCGCGCATTTCGCAGGCGATCTTGTTGTCGCGCAGCAGCGCCATGACGTCATCGAGGCACCCACGCGGCAACGCAATGTGGCGCGGGCAGTTCTCGGCGCGACCAATGATGCGCGGCTTGTCCCAGACGCTGAAGCCACGCGCCTGGGACCGGTAGAACTCCGGATTCTGGAATGCCGCCAGTCGGATGAGTCGGTTGAGCAGCGATTGCGGGAGCTGCGCCTTCTCGAAATAGAGCTGGTTCGCAAGTGTCAGGGCCAACGATGCCGGCATTGGCCCACCGAGTTGCTTCGGCAGAGCCGGCGGCGACTTCCATGGTTCGGCCTGGTCCTCTTCCGTGATGAACGCCACATCGAGCGGATGGACGCCGCCGGTGGCACCGAAAATTACGCCCTCGATATCGCGACCGTCCATGGCCTGGATCGATGTCAGGCACGCCCATTGGTCGGCATAGGGTTGAAAATCGTCATCGACAAATACGCTGCAACCCCGCTCGCGCGGTTGCTTCTGCAAGGGCAAGGCGATCAGGTTGCCGAAGCCGCCCTTGGGAAGCACGTCCTGGTTGGGAAAGAGCCGGTCGTAGGACGACAGTTCGAGCTGCCGGGTTCGGGCACAGGTGTGGCTGATGATCGCCGAGCCCAGCCGCCGTGCGTCGCGGGCGGCCACAGCCGAGGTGAAGAAAATCCACGCGTGCGCGCCGTTGCCCGAGCGCGAAATTTCGAGCGACACCGGGACTTCCAGTTCCCGGCAGGATTGACAGAAGGCACTCGCATCTTCGCGCCAGCCCTCCTCATCGAAATCAACAGCGAGAAGGTAGCAGGTGCCGTCGGGCATCAGCGGATAGAGACCCACCGTGCAATCGCCTGCGAGGTGTGCGTAGATGACCTGATCGTCCAGCGGCAGCAGCAGCCGGTGGTTGCAGTCTGAGCACTTGATGCGGGGCTTTTCGCAGATCCCGGCTCGCCACTCGTTGGCGCAGGCCGGTGCGTAGCCCGACTTTCCAGAATTGCGGCTTTCCCAGCGCAGCGGATAGACGTCCGTGCGGCCGTGAAAGAGCCGTCGGAAAAGCTGGATTTTCTGCTGCGTTGACAGCACTGGCGCGTCGGTGTTTCGTACTGCTGGCGATGGTTTGTGCTGAATCAGTTGCACGGATTCGCCCTGCAATGGAGGAAGTGCTGGCAGCAACGCGGTCAGCCTCGCGTTCTCGGCCTGCAGGCGCGTCAGTTCCGCGAACAGTTCCTCCCGGGTGAGATTATCCCAGCCTGGGTGCGGCAGCTTTACTCCATTCATTACGTCATCCGTCAGAATCACGTCCGGTTTCGCCAGTTGGCTGGCACACATGTGCGTTGTTGCAAGGGATATCCGATATCATCGTTTCCCATGTTGATAACCTGATTGTACTCACGAGCCATGCCTGCCATCGATCGCTATCTCGAAGCTGCGACACGGGATAATACGCGGCGCAGCTACCAGTCGGCGATCCGTCATTTCGAGGTCGATTGGGGCGGTTTCCTGCCGGCGAGCGCCGATGCGATCGCGCGATACCTGGCCGACCACGCGGAGTCGCTTTCGGTGAACACGCTGCGTTCGCGTCTTGCGGCGCTCGCACAGTGGCACCAGACACAGGGTTTTCCGGACCCGACGAAGACGCCGCACGTGCGCAAGGTGCTCAAGGGCATCGCGGCACTGCATCCCGCGAGCGAAAAGCGCGCGAAGCCACTGCAAGTCGCACAACTCGAACTGCTGATGACATGGCTCGATGAGCAGATCGCGGATCCAATGGAGATGGGCGATGCACGGACCCACATCACTCATGTCCGAAACAAGGCGCTGGTCCTGCTTGGCTTCTGGCGCGGGTTTCGCTCGGACGAACTGAGCCGCCTGCGAATCGAACACATCACAATCGAGCCCGGCCGCGGCATGACGCTGTTTCTGCCTCGCACAAAAAGCGATCGCGCGCAGCTTGGCACGACATTCAGGGCGCCGGCGCTCTCACGCCTGTGCCCGGTCGCCGCTTACGAGGCGTGGATCGCGGCTTCGGGCCTTACTGAAGGACCGGTGTTCCGCAGCATCGATCGCTGGGGGAACATCAGCGATGAAGGGTTGCCCGCCGGCAGCTTCGTGCCGTTGCTGCGCGAACTGTTTCGCGCGGCAGGCGTACCAACCCCCGACAGCTACAGCAGCCATTCGCTGCGGCGGGGTTTTGCGACCTGGGCCAACTCTAACCAGTGGGATCTCAAGATGCTGATGGAGTATGTCGGCTGGAAAGATGTGCGCTCCGCAATGCGTTACATTGACGCGGCGGACCCATTCGCGCAGCACCGGATCGAATCCGCGCTTACGGCGGCACCGACGCCTGTGTCACCGCAGTTGGCGGTCGTTGCGCCTGCGAAAACGTCGCCATAGATCGATCTGCTCACCAATACGCACGGAAGCTAGTCACGCCGGTTTGTCGTCCAGCTTTCGCTCACGGGAGCGGACGAAGTACTGCCTGAACAACCGCTCGGCTTCGCGCAAACCTTCTTCGGTCAGCACAACGGATTTCGCACGGCTGACCGGATTGTGGATGAGGCCTTTCTCATGCAGGCGATTCATTGCCTCCCAGTCGAAGCTTTTCCAGGCACGGTTCTGATCGCATAGATTCAGGCAAAGCAGAGCCAGGACCACTTCGTCGACTGCCCCGGTATCGATATCCATCGCACTTCCCTCAAATGCCAGTTCTCACGACCTCGTCACCCGCCTGGGCCAATACATCGCAGACTTGTCATCCGTGTTCCGGAAAGACATCAAGCCGCGCCACGTTTCGCAGATCGTCCTTGCGTTGTCGCACACGCCGTTCATAGCTCGCCTGATTTTTTGTGCATACCAGGCTGTGAGGACTACCGACCCTGCGCGTCGCACAATCCAGATCGCAACCGTGTTGCCTGATGGCGCTCTCGACGTGACTGCGGGACTGCTGAGTTGCCTTTAACGCCCACTCCTTGCGTCCAGGATCGACCAGAAACCGTCCGAGCTCAGCGCAATGGGCGCATCGGCAACTGACGGTATTCAAACGCGCGAAATCGGCTGGTGGCTCCAGTGTCTCGGTGATACGGCCGCGCAGATGAGCCAGGCATGCGGCACGCAGGCGCCGGACCGACGCGACATTCGCCGTCGGAGAGCATTCCGTCAAACCCAGGACGGCAGGAACGATGATGGTGTCCATGCCGAAAGAGGCCGGATTTCCCAACACGTGTTCGACAACACGACCGGCGAGTGATGGCGAGTCAATCCGGTCAAGAGCTGTCAGCAGGTCGACAATCAGGGCTGGTTTGATTGGGTCTGGCCATCGCAGGCAACTAGGGCGGGAGGCGATCGCGCGCTGTCCCAGAAGCGTTTCGACCAGCGCCGTGGCAACCGGGTGAAGGAGCGTCGGTGGACAGGCGGGCGGGGTAGCTTCACTGGTTCGGGCCAGCAGGCCGGCGCAGGCTCCCGGCATCATCTGCGCGTTCGCAGAGATAATCTGCCCCATGAGTTCAGCCGTCCGCTCCGGCGCAAGAAGCCCGAACGCACGTGTCAACGCTTCATTCTCGCTGTCGTGATAAAGCCCTTTGGCGGAAATCGCGGACAAAAAGGTATCGACGTGTACGGTGTCGTGCAATTGCGTCAGGCTGGACAACATGCTGATAACCGCGTCCGCGTGCCCGACTCCAAAGTAACCAGGCGACGCCGGCCAGCCGCACAGCATATGCCCGGCGAGCACGTGCGCCTCGCCCCACGTGGGCGACTCCTGACTTTCACCACTTTGCGTCCAGCGCTGTGCCAGATCGTTCAGGTAAGGCAAAGTCACCCCGAGGCCAGCCTGATTGAGCACGGCAAGCCGTCGTGCCGAAGGCCACAGCACAAAAGCGGCTCGCCGGTAGGTCCGCTCAAACGACGCCCCTTCGTTGCCGGTGGCCTCCTGAAAATGTTGCTCGTCAGGCTCCAGCCCGTCGAAGCTTCCGGGTGGGCAAAGTTCCCTTTCCTCAAAGGGCAACTCATTGATTGCGGGCTGGCGGCCATCGGGTCGTCGCCAGTCCGATACGGTCAGCGTGCGCTCAATGATCTCGCCAACTTCGAAGTCGTCGTCGTAGTCCTCATTATCGTCATCATCCCGGACACGATGCCACCGGCTTCGTCTGCGTGAGGCGTAACCACTATATTCGGCGCTCCCGGTCTCGTCGATCGACACCAGTGCCAGATGAAGGTCGCAGCCGGATTCTTCAGCAGCACGAACAAGCACGGTGGCGGCAGCCGCATCGGCACTCTTCAGTGCATCGAACGACAATTCTGCCGGGGTATAAGCGTATTCCAGTGGGTAGATGAGTTTTTCGGGCGAGCTGTCATCTGGCGAATCCTTGTTCTCGGCCCAGCCTCGCAACAATGCCGTGATGGTCGTCTGCTCCTTGCTGTACTCCGGAGGAGCAGCGGGCTGGCGGTGACCGCTGCGCGTCAGGTTGTAGACAAGCGTTAACCTGAAGCCCGACGTGACCGGGCGAACCTCATGCACACAGTCGGCATAGAACGCGGCGAAAGACACCTCTGCCGAATCGGAGCAGTTCAGGTCAAGACAGACTTCACGTCCCCGGGGACGAACGATCAGTTCGCCTCCATTGCAGGCCGAAGGCAGAACGACCACCAGGGTCGCGAACATCCCCGGAATTTTCTCCGTGTCTCGATGCTCAACGAAAAAGCTGCCCGCATCGTAGACCAGGAGTTTGTACAGTTCGGCTGAAACCGGCCCCGTCACACCCAGGCTGTTGGCTACCTCGCCGACAATCGCGTCCAGGGTTTTCGCCCAGCTGTTCCCCGCGAGGTGAACGCCATCAGCGGCAATCTGCCATGTCCGGCGAACCTCGGTATCAATGAGCGTTTCTTCTCCACGCCCATAGGGCGCGCGTGCAGCAATCGCGATGAGCTGTTCAGCCTGCACGGGAAGAAGCGGTAGTGCGATACGGCCAACACCCTCTTCTATGGGGAACTGAAAGTCAAGCCCGATTCACGATAAACAGTCTGTTATGCGAAGTAAACCTCCTTGTCCGGTCTCTACGGCCAGCCTGCGCGGTCACCTACCATGACCAGACGCAGGCTGGCCGTAGAGACCGTTGCGTAAAGGATGGTACCGACGCTCATCGCGTAAACCTTGTTGCAGCCTGGCATGTCAATGTCATTCAGGTCAGGGTGTCTGTTGACCGGTCAGTGCCGGGTCGACCTTCTATCCGTGCCGGCCTGACAGGCCGGTCACCTCATGCCGCATGCGCGAAGCGCTGGCGCTACCCTGTTACCGACGCGCCCCATCTAGGGAAACGGCCACCCGCAATGGGTAGCCCGAGGGTGTTCCGGGCGCGTTGACCTTTACATGCTGTTGCTGCATCCGATGTCATTCAGTCATTCAGGCCCTCACGGTGTTGACGTCGCGCGGCTTGAGTATCGCGCCGACGGGGATCTCGCCGTGCTCGAGATAACGCCACAGGGCGATCGCCAGACGGCGTGCGAGCGCGACGATACCGATGCACCGCATCCGCTTGCCGGTACCGGCAAAGCGCTCGTTGAACCAGTGGCTGAGCTGGCTGCCGGGCTGCAGGCGCAGCCAGCTCCAGGCGAGCTCGACCATCAGTCAGCGACATCGCCGGTTGCCCGCCTTGCTGATACCGGTTTCAACCTCGCTGGTGCCGCTGGCGTACGGCGTGGGCGTCAGGCCCAGACAGCCGGCCACTTCGCGGCGGTTGCGAAACTGCCGCCAGCCGAACAGTTCCCTGACGAGCGT
>NZ_CAJNBO010000055.1:0-26166 GCF_905221015.1 Paraburkholderia nemoris
ATCGCCAGCTGCATGATTTCCGCATCTGCAATTTCCAGCTTGCGCATGGTCGTCTCTCAAAAGAATGGCCATGCAATCATACATGCTGCAATATTTATGTCGTCGTGTTTAGTTAATTTATTTTAAATCTTCGAAATTCAGATTTTCTGCTGGCTAGATTGTTTTGCCAAACGCAACTGCTTTCTTAATGCCGGTGCAACAGGCGTCAGCGCCCTGTCAGATTTGGTGCTTTGTCAGTTTTCACCGACATCTTTATAGGAAAATCCTTATGTTATGCTAACAAATCTGAGCGACGTGCAGACAACGTCGCAAACGAGCGTGACTGTGACCTACGCTCCCATGTCATGTCGCGCGCGTCGAGTCGACCCGACTGTGAGGCACCAGCGTGTACGGCGCCCAGTGCCTGCGCGCCACGCAGGGCCGCGAGAACGCCAGCAACTATGACCATGTTGATCTTTGGTCAACGACCCAGGCGCTATCAAAGTTCGATGAACGAGTGGATATCCGATGGAAGACCCTGGGACTGGCCGCATTGGTCCCACGCGGCGCACCGATATGGCTTTCCTGTTCCTCTCAATCTCGCTTCGATGGCGGGCTGCACGATATAGGCAGCCAGTTCGCGCTCGCTGCCGCCCAGTTCGGCATGCATTCGCGCAGGCACCGCATCGGTCGGAGCTCGCTGCGCGACGAGCGTCTCGCGCACCGAGCTCCGACACGCACCTGCAAGAGCGCTTCGCTGTTGACAGTGATGTCGCAGCGCAGCCCTCTTTTCACGGTAAATCGTGTCGAGTGCCGCATTGGCCGTGTCCAGACCGGCAATCGATGCTGCGATCACGCAGCATCAGCGCAACCCTATAGCCGGCGACTGTGACGAACAGTGCATCTGGATAATGGTATTTATGAACAGGGCTGTCTTCCTCGGCCCGCTGAGCAGAAAAAAAGCGGCGGACGGATAAGTCCGCCGCCGCAAATCGGAGCACATCAATCAAAAAGATCTACTGCGAGGAGAGGTTCCCGGGTCAGAAGCGGGTGCGTACGCCCGTAGTCAGTTCGAGCTGGTTAGTTGCGCCAAACGTGCTTCCGACCGTATAGCCGCCATGAAGCCTCATGTAGTCGCCCGCCAGATACACTTCAGTACGCTTGGACAGGTGATAGAACGCCGACCAGTACAGCGTTTCCTTGTAACCGTTGTGGAGGCCCGACGTCGGATCGAAAGCGCCGATGTTCGCGTTCGGGATATCGCCGTCACTGTTGTAAGCTGCGTTCTTCACGCGCATCTGCTGATAGCCGAGCTCGTAATCGAACGGACCCTTGGGGGACAGCTTGAGCGATGCCGTCCACGCGTTATCCTGACGCTGACCGAGGCCGCCCTGATTGCCCAGGTAGCGGAAGTAACCCGCATTGGCGCGCAGGATACCGAACGTATAGTTGCCACCCACCGAGAACGACTGGTTTGTAAAGCCGACACGATTCGCGTGGCTATAGAAGCCCGACACGTTGAATGGGCCGCCGTTGTACCCGAGCGCGGCCTGGTAGTTGGCATTGGAGCCGAAACTCGTCGAGTTGCCGAATGCGTAGCCAGCGCTTGCGAAAATACCGTTGTCGAACAGTTTCTTCCATGCCACGCCATTGTTATAACGGGTGCCCGTTGCGCTGGCCGCGTAGAAGATCATCTGCTTGAAGTTATTCGCGTTGGTCCAGCCGCCCTCCTCCGTCGTCAGGCGCGCCGAGCCGTACGGGTCGCCGTAGATCGTCGATGCGTCGCGCGCGATCGTGTTCTGGAACCCTGCCGTGATCTTGCCGAACGTGTCGTTTTCGATGCCCACCCATGCGTCACGGTCGAAAATCTGGCCCGGATCTTCCATCTGGCCGTTGGCGACAACGTATTCGCTTTCAAGCCGGAAAATAATCTTGGAACCGGCACCGATATCTTCCGCACCCTTCAGGCCCCAACGGCTGCCGCTAAACCACGGTTCGCCGCCAATACCCATGCCGATCACATGATCACCGTTCGCATTCGCGTGCGACTGATAGGTCGGTACGCTCAGATCCATCAGGCCGTAAAGCTGGACGCTCGATTGGGCATGCGCGCCGGTCGCAGCAACGGCGCTTGCCGTAACGGCCAAAGCCAGATACTTTTTCTTCAAGATCGTCTCCTCAGATTACTACGTTGAAAAATTTTCGTTTTATCGCGTGGGACGACAGCGGTCTGGATAATCCAGATGACAGCGAAGGTCAACCAATGAGCGTAATCCTAGTTACTTCGATCCTTCAGCCACCTTTCCCGTACCATTTGTACAACTAAGTGTAATTACTGATATCAGAAAATTTACGCAACGGCCGTAGACCGTGTCACTCTGACTCGGCCTGTGGCTCCCGGGTCGGGATCCGGAACTGGCGGATCTTGTGATAGAGCGTCTTGCGCGGCATGCCTAGCGCGGCACTGGCCGCGCTGACATTGCCGTGATGGCGTTGCAGCATTTCTTCGATTAACACGCGTTCGAAGCGCGCGACCTGCTCGGCAAGTGTGCCGGATATCCCCGCCGGATCCGCATCAGAGATGAGCGTGTCGCCCACCAGACCCAGCACGAAGCGGTCCGAGACGTTCTGCAGTTCGCGCACATTGCCCGGCCATTGATGTGCCATCAGTTCGGACACCTGCGAGGCCGAGAGGGTCGGCGCGGCTTGCCCAAAGCGCCGGGCCGCCGCGAGCACAAAGTGCTCGAATAACAACGGGATATCTTCGCGGCGTTCGCGCAACGGCGGCAGGTCGATCTGCGCGACATTCAACCGATAGAGGAAATCCGACCGGAAGCGCCCTTCTTTCGCCAGTTCTGTCAGGTCCGCCTTGGACGCTGCGACGATCCTGCAGTCAACCGGAATTGACTCATTGGCGCCCAACCTTTCGATGTGGCGTTCCTGCAAGACGCGCAGCAGCTTGATCTGCAACGCAACCGGCATGGTTTCGATTTCGTCGAGAAAGAGCGTGCCGCCGTGAGCCCATTCGATCTTGCCAACCCGACTCTTGAGGGCGCCGGTAAAGGCCCCGGCCTCGTGACCGAACAGTTCGCTTTCAAAAAGCTGCTCAGGCAACCCGCCGCAGTTGAGCGCGACAAAGTGACGGTCGCGCCGCTGACCGAAGTCATGCAACCCACGCGCGATCAGTTCCTTGCCGGTCCCCGTCTCGCCCGTGATGAGTACCGAAACAGAGGTATCCGCGAGCCGCAAGATTTTCTTGCGGACTTCGGCAATTGCAGGCGACTTGCCTAGCACCATGGCTTCGATACCGTGCCAGTTATGCAGCGCGTCGCGCAGACCCTCTACTTCGAGCGTAAGGCGCCGTTTCTCAACTGCGCGTGCGACCCGGCTCACGATATGTTCCGACGAAAACGGTTTTTCAATAAAGTCATAGGCGCCGCGGCGCATCGCGCCGACCGCTGTCGAGATGTCCGCATGACCGCTGATCAGCACCACTGGAATCTGCGCATCGACCGCCAGCACACGTTCGAGCAATTGCAGTCCGTCGATGCCCGGCATCCGGACATCGGACACGATCACCACCGGTGCGCCCGGCGCGACCACAGCCAACGCCGCGCTCGCCGATTCATAGGCCTGAACCGGATAGCCAGCCAGCGCAACAGCCTGCTCGACGCCGAGCCGGACGTTCTCGTCGTCTTCGACTACTACAACACGAATCTCATCGCCCATTGGCTGTCCCCTGCACCGTTGCCGCCACAAAATCGATCCTGAACTGCGCGCCACCGCAGGGAAGGTTCGCAGCCGAGATACGGGCGCCGAAACCCTCGACAAGCCGCGATGTGATCGCCAGACCCAGCCCGAGGCCCCGCCCCCGCGGTTTTGTCGTTACAAACGGCTCGAACAGATGAGCCAGCACCTCGGGGGCGATGCCAGTGCCACTATCGGCGATAGTGAACACCACGCGGCCGTACTCGTCCGCCTCGTGCGCATCAATGGTAATCGTACGCCGCGCCTCAGGCGCGACCGCATCAAGTGCGTTGCCAAGCAGGTTGACGATCACCTGCTGCAACTGGCTCGGCTCCGCATACACTGCTGCACCCACAGCAACGTGCTTGTCGAGTTGCACCTGTTCGTCGCGAATCCGTGACTCGTAAATCACGACGGCGTGCTCCACCGCTTCATTCAGCGACACCGGAACCCGTTCGATGCCCGGCCTGCGGGCGAAAGTCTTCAGCTCGCCGGTGAGCAGCGCCATGCCGTCGACCAGGCGCGAAATACGTTCGAGATTGGCGATCGCCGACGCGGGCTGATTGCGCTCAAAAAACGTGCGGGCGTTGTCGGACAGTGTCCTGATTGCGACGAGCGGCTGGTTCAGTTCATGCGTCAACCCCGCTGCCATCTGTCCTAGCACCGCGAGTTTGCCCGCATGCACCAGTTCCTGCTGCGAATCACGTAGTGACTGCTCTGCACTGATGCGTTCGGCGATTTCCTGTTGCATCCTCGCGTTGGTACTGGTCAGCTCAGCGGTGCGTTGCTGCACGGTGACTTCCAGGCGCTCGTTGGCGCCACGCAGGGCATCCTGGGCGTTCAGTTTCTCGGCAATCGCGCGACGACGCTGGATCGCATACAGGCCATAGAGGCCGGCGATCAGGAAAAGCCCGGTGACGAACGCGAATGCGAGGTATTGCTGGTGCCGTGCCGGTGCGACGTCGAGTAGCACGATGATCGAATCGCCCGCTTGTGGCGCCGGGTTCGACAAGGCAAGAAAGCGCCGGTAGCGCCCTGGGTGGGTCCAGTCGGGAAACTGTGCAAACCAGCCGGCCGTGCTCCAGTCGCCAAGCCGCCGATATGGCAGCGGCTCGACCGCTCGGCCCGCGTATTGCCGCGACGCCTGAATCTGCGTCTGCCGCTCGGGCGTAATGGGTCTCAGCGCCATGAATTTCCACGCCGGAACCGTGGAGATAACAATCACGCCATTCGCGTCGACGACCATCGCCGCTTCGGCCGGCACCCTCCATGCGGACTCAAGGGCATCGACGCTGACCTTGACCGCCGCTGCACCGATCGACCCGTCGGCCTCGCGCACCGCACTCGCATAATAAAGACCTGGCACGCCTGTGTTGGTGCCGATGCCGAAAAAGCGCCCCGAGCCATGCGCGAGCGCGTCCTTGAAGTACGGGCGATACGAAACGTTAGTACCAACAAAGCTCAGCGGTTGATCCCAGTTGCTCGCAGCGATCACCGTGCCATGCGGCTCGATCAGGTACACCGCGAGGCTTCCCGCCTCGCGGTTGACCGCGGCCAGATAGGTATCCACCGCGTGCAAAAACGCCGGCTGCGCATCAGTTCGCGCGCGCAACAGCGCATGCACGCTGTCCTGCCGCGCAACGATGCCAGGCACCATTTCGTAGCGGCCCAGTTCGCTTTTCAGGCTCGCGGCGTAGAGATCGAGGCGGTAACTGCCGACCATCGCGATTGCGCTAATTGAGCGCTGCCACGCAAGCTCAATCGCTACGCCAGCCACGCCGGCGTATAGCACCGCTGAGGCCAGCCATCCCCACAGCGGAACACCACACACTCTCACGTGCACGAACGACCTCATTGAAACCTCACAGGCGACTGACGCCGGCCAATTCTCGCAAATCGCCCATCCAGCGTACAGCCCGGCATATACCCCATTCACGGCTGCGGCTGTTCAACACCCTGGCCGCGCCGGCGCGTCATCCAAAGTGCGCAAGCACGATCAGTGTCCCGGTGACGACGATTGCGCCGCCAATGCGCGTGGCAATCTGCGCGAACGGCATCAGTTGCATCCGGTTCGCCGCCGTCAGGATCGCGACGTCGCCGGTGCCCCCCTGACCGCTATGGCACGCGTTCACGATCGCTGTGTCGATGGGGTGCATCTTCAGCCAGAACGCCACCGCAAAGCCGCTGCCCATCAGCGTCACAACCGTTGCCACAATAGTGACGATGTTGGCCAGAGTGAACGCCGCGACCAGTTTGTCCCAAGGCGTCATCGCAACGCCGATCGCAAACAGCAACGGGTAGGTCACCGCTGTCGAAAAGAACTTGTAGACGACAAAGGCGCCCTCCTGCAACGGCGGCGATACCGCCCGCGCGAGTTTGACCAGCACGGCGATGAACAGCATCGCGACGGGAGCCGGCAGGCCGAACAGGTCGCGGCACATCAGCCCCAGCAGATAGAGGGTAATGGCCGTGATGCCGGCTGCCGCGACGTGGGTGATGTCAACGTGTCCAGTGATTTCATCACGCATCGGAGCCATCTCCTCCTGCTCCCCAACCTGGAGACGCCCTTGCCCGGTGAGGTGCGGCAAGCGCTTCCCGAGCATGTCGAGCGCGCCGGACAGGATAATCGCGGTGAGGCTGCCCAGCATCACCGGCGGCAGCACTTGCGCAAACAACTCGCCTTGTGGCAGATGAAGAATTTCTGAGTAGCCAATCGACAGGGGAATCGCGCCTTCACCGACACCGCCCGCCATGATCGGCGCGACGATGAAGAAGAATGTATGGTGCGCGCCGAGTCCTAGCGCGGTTCCAACAGCGGTTCCAACGACCGCAGCGGCGACGGAACCGACCGCGAGCGGAATGAAAATCTTCAGGAAGCCCTGGATCAGTACGCGGCGGTCCATGCTGAGAATGCTGCCGACAATGATCGATGCGATGAACAGGTACAGGAAGTTGGTCGACTTCGTGAAATCCCTCGTCAGCGTAAGGATCGGCTTCGGCAGAAAGTGGTAATAGGCCAGTGCGGACGGAATGAACGTTGCAAAGATCGCAGCCGCGCCGATATTGCGGAACAGCGGCAAGCGCTTGCCGATTTCCGCACACGTGAAGCCGAAAAATGCGAGTACTGCGATCGCCATCGATATCTCGCCAGGCACCTTGCCAGAGATCACAAAGCCGGCGATCAACGCGAACAGCACGACATAGATTGGCAACGGAATGATGCCGATCCGGATTTCCATCAATTTCCACCAGCCTTCCGGCCAGAAGCGGGTTTGGGCTTCGATGACGGGCGCCGGTTCTGGCTGTGACGTGGGGGATGTGCTGTGCACGTTTGTCTCCTGACTGTTCGAGGGCTCTTAACGCAGCGCGATGACGCGTTACGGCTTTCGAGCTGATTAATACGCGTGACCATGCAGCGGATCGCTTGTCCGCTTTAAGGTCGCTTCCGGACGCGGGCCAGGCAGTCCTGATCGAAGGCGTTTGTCGGCCTATAAATGCAAGAGTCGGGCCAGCCGGCATCTATTTCTTCACACCGCTATGTGCCTGTTATCGTTACGGTTTTTTTGACACGTGGCGCAGGACGATTGGCGCCTGGCTCAAAACTCAGAATTCGGCGGGCGGGCAGGCTGAGATCTCAGCCACCGCGAAAAGCAGCGGGAACCGGGATCATCGGCTCGCTGGTGCCGTGACTCGCATGCGCATCACGGATGCCGCACGCACCGGCCTTTTCAATCTGATGCCCGGGATAGCCGCTGTAGCGAGCCTATTTGCATCGATTTGCCCGTCATGGCGGCGCCTGCCGCCTCGTCGATACTGTACTCGTCCGGTCCATCAGACGGTGGCGCGCAACGAAAATCCATCGGCAAATCGTTGTCCTCTGCGAACCTCGCGACGAATTCAAATGCGGCCGGGCAAATCAGCTGAAGATCACTGGAAACCAGAAGGCACTTGACGTCGGCCTGGACGATTGGCATAGCTAACCGTGTGCAGGCGATATGAATACCAGGCCGGCGTTCCCCAACGAACAACGTGATGACGCCGGTCAGCCGTTCAGCCCAGTCGCCGGGCCGGAATGTCTTGCCGCTGAACGTGACGCCCTTGATCAGAAAGTGTTGGGTACCGAAGTGTGCCGTCATATTTCTACAGCCGTTTGCTCGAACGACGGGGCTCGTGTTCCAGGCCGCGCAATCGCGCAGGCAGACCAGCTGAATTGCCGACGGAAGTGCCAGCTAAGTTGCCAGGTGAGGTCATTGCATAGTCTCCGTGAGTGCGACGTCGTGGTCGCGTCGATGTCATTCCAGGCACGGCTCCCCAGTCTCCAAGGCCGTCGGCAGGCAGGGATCACGCAAGGGCCATGCCAGGCGAGCACGCTCATGCACGCCTCTACTCTTTTGATTTTCCGCCGTTTTTTTCGATGTCACCCGGCGAAGCAGGGGTTCAGTCGCAAACTTCGGAATTCGGCCTTCCGGATGTCTGGGATGTCAGCCATTCCGGTTGGCGCACCGCGTGTCTTCCTTTACTGCGCCGGATGGTTAGCATGACCAGCAAGACGACCGGGATAATCAGGACTCCTTCGGCCAGTTCCGGATCGAGAGGGAAATGCAACGTATGTAGCGCCTTGAATCCGGCCGACGTCAGGGAGAGCACGTAGTACGAGATGGCGGCGACAGACAGACCCTCGACCGCGTGTTGTAGCCTCAACTGGCTTCGCGCGGTCTGATTCATGCCTTCCAGTAACCGGGTCGTGTCCTCTTCCTGCGCGAGATTGACGCGCGTGCGCAGCAGATCGACGGCTCTCGCCACCCGTCCAGCGAATTGTTCGTGGCGCGCCCAGATGGCCTTGCACGTCTCCATCGCGGGGGCGAAGCGCCGCTCCATAAATTCCGCGATCGTTGGCACCCCTTCGATGCGTTCTTCGCGCAGTTCATGAATGCGGGCAAGCACGAGTTTTTCATAGGCACGCGACGCGCTGAAGCGGCCGCTCGAGCCTGCCAGCGACTCGATACGCACAGCAAGATGCGTGAGGCGCACCAGCAACTCGGCATCATTGCGGCGCCCCTGACTGATGTCCATGCTGCGCATTAACGGTTGAAGCGCCGACTGCAGTTCGTCGAGGCTTCCGCCAAGTTCGCGGGCAACCGGCAGCGCCAGCAAGGCCATCATCCTGTATGTCTCGATCTCGTAGAGGCGCTGCAGGAGACGTCCGCCCTGCTCCTCCCGAAAGTCATCGTCGATCACGAGAAACCGAGAGAAACCGTCGGGCCGGATGGTCCAGTCGCAGTAAACCTGCCCGCCTCCCAGCACCTTGCTGCCCACCAAGACGGGACCGTCGATCCACTGCCGCACGTTCCGGCGTGCCGCACCGGCTGCGTCGCCTGACACGAGTTCCATCCGGATCGCAACGAACCGTTTGCCTTCAAAACCACGAAACCATTCGGATGGAACGTGTTCCGCCGGCAGGTCGGAGAAGTAGTCCCCGTCATGGCGTTGCGCGACAAACGTGAAGGTCGAGAATTCCGTGTGCCGCTCCCACTTCAGCTGGGTCTCCTCATTCCACTGTACCGAGTAATGCGTCGTTCCGTCGGCGGGAATCGCGAGGCCGGTCAACCGGCATAGCGATCGAAGGAGTGCTTCGTGAATCGAGGGGTCGCCATCGGAATAGATGGCAAAGTGGGTGAGCGCCACCGATCCGCCGATCCGGAGAAACGGCCGCGCGTGCAACTCGCGCGCGAGGCTGGCACGCAGGAAATGGTCCATGGTTGATCTTCTTTGTGATTGTTGTGCGCGTTGTCCGGCAATCAGTACTATCAGGCGCTCACGAAGGCGTGGACAAGCCGGTTGAATACCCCCGGTTTCGCGACGGTCATCCCATGCGATGCGCCGGCAATGGTTTGTTTGTCCGCGTAGTCGATCCAATCCGCCAGTTTTTCAACGTTGTTGCGAAACATGCGAGGGCTCTTTTCTCCCTCGATCAGCAACGTCCTGCATTTCACGTCACGCGCCGCGACGCGTGAGTACGCGGGCAAAGGATCGCAAAACTGCTTCGGCAGAGTGGCGGCGTTGTCGATCGCCATCGTTCGGAAACTGGCGGGACTCTTGCGCCAGAAGCCGGGCATGCTCACCGAGTCGACGAATAGTTCCAGTCCGGTATCAATCGCACCGCTCTCAATTAAATCAGCGACTTTGGCGCGAAGGACATTGGTCGCAGGTGGCAACGAGGCTTCCGACGTCCCATCGATCTGCAACGGCCCGCCCGGATCAGCGAGCGTCAGCGTTTTCACCAGGCGCGGATACTCGCGCGCCACGTGGAATGCGACGCACCCGCCCCGCGAGTGCCCGACCAGATGAACCGGCCCGAGGTCCATTGCCACAATGAACTCGGCGAGTTCCGCGACATGCGTCTTCCAGCCAAATTCTCCTTGAATGCAGGCATCGTCGGCCGGCCAGTAGTGGCTGAGGCTGACCGAAATGCAGAGAAAATGCTTCGAAAGAAAATCGGTTTGACTGCTCCAGTAGCGGTAATCGCAAAGCGATCCGTGCACGAAAACCAGCGGCTCTCCCGAACCGCTGATCACGTAGGGCACGCAGATGCCGGAGGGGACGGTGGCAAAGCACAACTCCGGGACTGAAAGTATTGAAGGGTCGGTTCGCGCGTTCATGCATGGGCTCCTTTCCAGCACTATGCACGACACTGCAATCTAAGAAAATCGCGTAATATTGATAATATCTATCTATTTATCTGATACCAATGAAAGCACTTGACCTGGACGTTCTGACGATGATCGTGGCCGTGGCCGACACGGGGAACATCAGTCGCGCCGCAGAGGTCGTCCATCGCTCGCAATCGGCGGTGAGCATGCAGATCAAGGCGCTCGAAACCGCGCTCGGCAAGCCGCTATTCGTGCGCAAGCCGAGAAGCGTGATCGCGACGCAGGATGGCGAGGTCCTTCTGACGTTCGCGCGGCGTATGCTCGCGCTGCGCGACGAGGCGTGGGCCGCTGTGGTTCGGCCTGACGTAACCGGTCGGGTCGTCATCGGCGTGCCCGACGACTACGCATCGTCACTGCTGCCGTCGATCCTCAAGAAATTTTCCGCTACCTATCCGAAGGTCGAGATTCAGGTTGTCGGACTGCCGAGCGTCGCGCTCGCGCCCATGGTGAAGGACGGATCGGTCGACCTTGTCTGCGGGACGCGCGTCAAGGGCCTCTCGGGAGAATTCATCCGGTTCGAGCCGATGGTCTGGGCCGCGGCGTCCAGCGCGCATGACATCTGGCGCGAAAGGCCGCTACCCATTGCCGTGTTCCTGCCGGGTAGCGTCGCTCGGGAAAACGCGATTCGCAGTCTCGAACGGGCGAAGATCACCTATCGGACCTCTTATGAGAGCCCGAGCCTGATGGGCCTTCTCAGTATGGTCGAGGCGGGACTCGCGGTGGCACCGCTCGCGCAATGTGCGGTTCCCGCTCATTTGACCTTGCTCGGCCATGCGCAGGGCTTGCCCGAAATCGCCGCGCTGGAGGTCGTACTTGCGCGGAGCGCCAAATCGAAGCGGCCACCATGCGACTTTCTTGCCGAAAAGATCATGTCGGAACTGCGGCGTTAGTCGCACGCAGCAGCGTGTCGACACCGTTGCCGTTCAACGCAATCAATAGCGATGCGAACGTGGCATGCCAGGGTGCGCCGGCGCCACGGCTGCGCGCGGATTGCGGGCGCGGCGCCGTGCACGGTCATGCCGCCCTCGTTCGCCCAGATGAGACGCGCGAGGGCTCGCCGTATGTCGCAGGTGTGCCTCTTCACCCCCCTCTGAAACTGACGACGGCGTGGCGTTGCCACCGTCATGGCGAGCCAGGAAAGTATCGCCGGGCTTGATCACGCCCAGCATGGTTTTGAGTCTCTTCATCATGAAACTTCAGTCTCCTTCAAGCTGTGCTCAGCCTTTCCAGTTCGGTGTCGACCAGCAGCTTCTTCAGTTCCGGCACGCAGGACCCGCAGTTGCCACCGGCCTTCAGGCACGCGGTGATCTCCGCCGCAGTCTTGAGCCCTTGCTCACGGATCGCCGTGCAGATCGTATTGCGTCCGACACCGAAACACGAGCAGACGGTGGGCCCCGTATCGACGCCCTTGCCAATCGGCTGGCCGACCAGCAGGCCGGCACGGTCCTCGTCGTCGAGCCGGCCCTTGCCGAACAGGCCCGCGAGCCACGTACGGGATGGCAACGGCAACTCGGGGCGCGCCGATACGAAGACGCAACTCTCGATACGCTCGTCGACCAGATGCACGGCGCGATAGACGCCCGCCGTCCTGTCCTCGTACTCCAGCCAGTCGGCGTGCGGATCGTCGATGCCGAACAGTGCTTGCGCCCAGCCATTGTGATCGGTGAGCGGCTTACGCCCCGCGAGTTCGTAGCGCACGAACTGCGTGCCGTGGACACGCGTCCAGTAGGTCATGCCGTCCAGCACCGGGGCGTGACGGCTCAACGAGAAGCCGTGCCAGGCGACGTCGAACCTGTCGACGCGAACCGGCGTATGTTTGAACTCGGGCTCCCCGGAGACCGGATCGACCTCGGGATTCACCACCGCGCCGACACGCGCGTCGGACGCCACCTGATCGTTCCAGTGGATTGGTACGAACACGCTGCCTCGCGATATGCCACCGCCATGCTGCACACGTGCGACCATCGTGCCCCAACGGCTCGACACGCGCGCGAGTTCTCCTTCCCGCACGCCGCATGACAGCGCGTCCTGCGGATGCAGATCGACGAATGCTTCCGTCACGTGGCCGGCGAGTCTCTCCGACTTGCCCGTGCGGGTCATCGTGTGCCATTGGTCGCGTACCCGGCCGGTATTCAGCGTGAGCGGATACTGGCCGTCCGGTGCGTGGACCGGTGCGCGCGGCAGGGTCGCGACGAAACGCGCCTTGCCGTCTGCGTGCGCATAGCGGCGATCACCGAAGAGACGCGCGGTACCGCACTGCTCTGAGCCGTTCGCCGCGAGTACCGGCCACTGGATGGGCTGCAGCGCGTCGTAACGCTCGCGGCCAAGCGCGACGAGCCCGCCCAGATTGAACACACGCGGCACATCGCCTTCGATGTGCTCATTGCCTGTTTTCCCGTCGCTGTCAGTGGCCTTGCCACTGCTGCCAGCGTCGTTGCGGTAAGCACTCAGCCGCGCATGCTCATCGAAAATTTCATGCGGAGCCGAAAAATCAAAGCCGGCATACCCCATGCGCTGTGCGACGTCGCAGATGATCCGCCAATCCGCGCGTGCTTCGCCCGGTGCCGGCAGGAACGCCCGCTGGCGCGAAATCCTGCGCTCGGAGTTGGTGACGGTGCCGTCTTTCTCGCCCCAGCCGAGCGCCGGCAGCAGAACGTGGGCAAACGCATTGGTGTCCGTACTTTCAACAATGTCGGAGCTGACGACGAGCTCGCAGCGCGCGAGCGCGCGCTTCGCCTGATCGCCGTCCGGCAGGCTCACAACCGGGTTCGTGCCCATTATCCAGACGGCCTTGATCCGGCCTGTCTCGATCGCCTCGAACAACTCGACTGCCTTGAGTCCCGGCCGTTCCGCGATAGCGGGCGAGCCCCAGAAAGTCTGCACGAGTTCGCGATGGCGCGGATTGTCGAGTTCCAGATGTGCCGCCAGCGTGTTCGCGAGGCCGCCCACTTCACGCCCACCCATCGCGTTCGGCTGTCCGGTAAACGAGAACGGTCCCATCCCCGGCTTGCCGATGCGACCTGTCAGCAGATGGCAATTGATGATGCTGTTGACCTTGTCAGTGCCGGAGGTCGACTGGTTCACGCCCTGGGAATAGACCGTCACGACCCGCTCGGTCCGCGCGAAAAGACGATAGAACTCAAGCAGATCGTGTGGGTCGACCTTGCAGGCCTTCGCGCACTGCGTAAGGTCAAAACCGTTCGCCACGTCAGCTGAGGCCGCATCGAGCGCCTGCGCGTAGCCGGTCGTGTGCGCATCGACGAAGCCTGCATCGGTCGTATCGTGTTCCGCGAGAAAACTGAGTAGCCCGTTGAACAGCCGGACGTCGGTGCCGGCCTTCAGCGGCAGATGCAGGTCGGCCATCTCGCAGGTCGCGGTGTAGCGCGGGTCAATCACGACGACCTTCATCTCGGGTCGAGTTTCCTTGATCCTGGCAATCCGCTGGAACAGGATCGGATGGCACCACGCCGTGTTCGATCCGACCAGCACGACCAGGTCCGCGAGTTCGAGGTCTTCGTAGCACACCGGCACGAGGTCTTCGCCGAACGCACGCTTGTGCCCCGAGACAGATGACGACATGCACAGGCGCGAATTGGTGTCGATGTTCGCGCTGCCGACATAACCCTTCATCAGCTTGTTAGCGACGTAGTAGTCCTCCGTCAGCAGTTGTCCCGAGACGTAGAGCGCGACCGCATCCGGGCCGTGCTGATCGATGATCCGGCGAAAGCCGCTGGCGACTGTGTCGAGCGCATCGCTCCACGACACGTCGCGCAACTCGCCGCTGCCCGGCTCGCGCAGCTTCGGATGCAGCAGGCGTCCGTCGAGTCCGACCGTTTCGCCGAGTGCCGAGCCCTTCACGCACAGGCGGCCGGCATTGGCCGGATGGCGTTCGTCGCCGGCAATGTCGGGCTGGCCTGCCGGGCGTGGAGTCGCGCGTACGCCGCAGCCGACGCCGCAATAGGGACAGGTGGTTCGGACCGCGTCACGGCTAGCGTCAGGCGGGTTGGAAATAACGATGGGAAAACTCACGTTCGATTCCGGTTCAGGCGGGCTGCGCCCCGCACAGGGCTTTACCGAACAGCAACTGGCTGCGCAGCGGAGAAATGTCGGTCCGGTTCTGGATCAGCTCGAAGTACCAGGCGCCGTCCTTGACGTCGCCGTACAGGACCGCACCGATCACATGGCTACCCTCGATCACAAGGCGCTTGTAGATGCCGCGTCGCGGATCGCGCAACACGAGGTCTTCACTGTCCGGGCCGCCGGTGAAGTCGCCGGCAGAATAAAGATCGACGCCGGTGACTTTCAGCTTGGTGGCGGTCGCGCGCTGCACGTAACGGCGGTGGCCGGCACCGGCCAGGTGCGCGCCGCAAACACGCGCCTGGTCCCAGATCGGCGCGACGAGGCCGAAGGTCGCCGCGCGATGCTGCACGCATTCGCCGATCGCGTAGACACGCGGATCATAGGTCTGCAACGTGTCATCGACGACGATCGCCCGCTCGCAGTGCAAGCCAGCCTGCTTCGCGAGTTCGATATTCGGGCGCACTCCGGCGGCCATCACAACCAGGTCGGCGGGGATTTCCGTACCGTCGTCAAAACGCACGGCGGTGACACGCTCGGGCCCGACAATTTCGACGGTGCGGGTCTTCAGCAGGAAACGCAAGCCCTTCTTCTCCAGCGTCTGAAGCAGCAGGGCCGAAGCGCTCCTGTCAAGCTGGCGGTCCATCAGGCTGTCGGTGTCGTGCACGACAGTAACCGACATGCCCTGGCGCATGAGTCCGTTCGCAGCCTCCAGCCCGAGCAAACCGCCCCCGATGATCACCGCGTGACGGTGACTGCGCGCGGCGGCGAGCATCGTTTCGACGTCCTGGATGTCGCGAAACGCAATCACCCCCGGCAGCTGGTGACCCGGCACCGGAATGAGAAATGGCTTGGAGCCGGTCGCAATCAGCAGCCGGTCGTAGCTCACCTCGATGCCGCTTTGCGAACGCACGATGCGCCGCTTGCGGTCAATTGCGACCACCGGGTCGCCCGCATGCAGCCGGATACCGTTGTCTGCATACCAGTCACGCGTGTTGAGGATGATGTCGTCGACACGCTTCTCGCCCGCGAGCACCGGCGACAGCAGGATGCGGTTGTAGTTGCCGTACGGCTCGGCGCCGAATACGGTGATGTCATAGAGGTCCGGTGCGAGCTTCAGCAGTTCCTCGACAGTGCGCATGCCGGCCATACCGTTGCCGACCACCACCAGACGCGGACGGGAAGGCGTGGCGGGCGATGCGCCTCCCGAGGTCTGCCCGGCGTATTCATGTCTCATGCGGCGACCCATACCTGACCGCCCTCGACGCGCACCGGGTAGGCGTTGACGGAATGCTCGGGCGCCTCGAGGCACTCGCCGGTGCGCAGATCGAAGTGATGCTTGTAGATCGGCGAGGCCACCACGATGCGCTCACCGAGGTTGCCGACCAGTCCGCGCGAGAGCACCGCTGCCTGCGAACCCGGATCGAAGTTGTCGATCGCGAACACGCTGCCGTCACCGTGCGCGACGTGAAACACCGCGACCTGCCCGCCGTTGACGAGCGCACAGACGCCCGTATCCGGAACAATGTCGTCGAGCGCACACACTGGCATCCACGATTGCAGAAGTCGATCGTTGTTCATGTTGGTCTCCTCAGGGTAGGTGGCGTGGAGGATCAGGCGGTCTCGACGACCACGGGAATCGGGAATTCCTTCGCTTGCCGCTCGGCGGGCGTCGCGGGCCGGATCTGGCCGCGCTCTCCCACAAACGTAACGGTGCTGTCGGCCTTTTCGCTGTTGACGAAATGACGGAAGCGTTTGCGTGTTTCAGGGTCGGTGACGGCTTTCTTCCACTCGTCTTCGTAGCTGTCGACCACCTGCTGCATTTCGACTTCGAGCTCCGCGGCCACGCCCAGGTGATCGTTGACGACCACGTCGACCAGATACTCGAGGCCACCTTCGAGGTTGTCGCGCCACACGCTGGTGCGTTGCAGACGGTCGGCCGTACGCACGTAAAACATCAGGAAGCGGTCGATGTAGCGCACCAAGGTCTCTTGATCGAGGTCGGACGCGAGCAGTTCCGCGTGGCGCGGCTTCATACCGCCGTTGCCGCATACGTAGAGATTCCAGCCCTTCTCGGTGGCGATGATGCCGACGTCCTTGCCCTGTGCTTCCGCGCATTCGCGGGTGCAGCCCGATACGCCGAACTTGATCTTGTGCGGCGTGCGCAGGCCCTTGTAGCGGTTTTCGAGTTCGACCGCGAGGCCTACTGAATCGCCGACACCATAGCGGCACCACGTCGAGCCCACGCACGACTTCACCGTGCGCAGCGACTTGCCGTACGCATGGCCCGATTCGAAACCGGCCGCGATCAGTTCTTCCCAGACGAACGGGAGCTGCTCGACGCGTGCGCCGAACATATCGACTCGCTGACCGCCGGTGATCTTCGTGTAGAGCCCGTATTTCTTCGCAACCTCGCCGACCGCGATCAGGCCGTCAGGCGTCACCTCGCCGCCCGGCATGCGTGGCACGACTGAATACGTGCCGTCGCGCTGGATGTTGGCGAGGTAGTAGTCGTTGGTGTCCTGCAGCGATGCGTGCTCTTTCTTCAGCACGAATTCGTTCCAGCACGACGCGAGGATGCTCGCAACTGCTGGCTTGCAGATGTCGCAGCCAAGGCCATGACCATGCTTCGCGAGCAATTCGCCGAAGCTGCGCACGGCTTCGACACGAACGATGTGATACAGCTCCTGGCGCGAATACGGGAAGTGTTCGCACAGGTGGTTGTTGACCGCGAGCCCCTGCTTCTTCATCTCGGCCTTCATCACCTGGGTGACGAGCGGCACGCAGCCGCCGCACGAGGTGCCGGCCTGGGTCGCGCATTTGAGCGAACCGATATCGGTCGCGCCCGCACACACCGCGGCGCACAGATCGCCTTTGGAGACGTTGTTGCACGAGCAGATCTGCGCGGCCCCGGGCAGCGTGTCGACCCCGAGGCCGGGTTTGGCCTTGCCGTCGCTTTGCGGCAGGATCAGGAATTCCGGTGCTTCGGGCAGCTCGATGCGATTCAGCATCATCTGCAGCAGCGTGCCGTATTCGCTCGCATCGCCCACCATCACGGCGCCGAGCAATCGCTTGCCGCACTCCGACACCACCATCTTCTTGTAGACCTGCTTGCGTTCGTCGCTGAACTGGTATGTGCGGCTGCCCGGCGTCTTGCCGTGCGCGTCGCCAATGCTCGCGACATCCACACCCATCAGCTTGAGCTTTGTGCTCATGTCCGCGCCGCTGAAACCGGCCTGATCGCCAAGCAATTGCTTCGCTGTGACGCGTGCCATGTCATACCCTGGCGCCACGAGGCCATACACCATGCCGTTCCACGCCGCGCATTCGCCGATCGCATAGATGTCCGGATCGCTCGTGCGGCAGGTGTCGTCGATCGCAATACCGCCGCGCGGGCCCAGTTCCAGTCCGCAGTCACGCGCAATCTCGTCGCGCGGACGGATACCCGCGGAGAACACGATCATGTCGGTGTCGAGATGCGTGCCGTCGGCGAACTGCATCCGGTGGGTGCCCGCTTCGCCGTCGACAATGGCGAGCGTGTGCCTGGCCGTATGGACCTGTACGCCCAGCTCCTCGATCCTGCTGCGCAGAACCCGTCCGCCGCCGTCGTCGACCTGCACCGCCATCAGGCGCGGGGCGAACTCGACGACGTGCGCAGCCAGTCCCATATCGTGCAGCGCCTTCGCGCATTCAAGCCCCAGCAGGCCGCCGCCTACCACCACCCCCGACTTCGCCCGCGCGCCGCATGCCTGCATCGCCTCGAGATCTTCGATGGTGCGATAGACAAAGCAGTCCTCACGATCGCTGCCCGCCATCGGCGGAATAAACGGCGAGGAACCGGTGGCGAGTACCAGTTTGTCGTAGGAAAGCGTCTCACCGGTCGAGATGCTTACCGTGTGGGCCTCCCGGTCGATCGACACCGCCTTTGCGTTGAGCCTGAGCAGCACGTTCTCACGATCGAAAAAACCAGGCTTCACGAGCGACAGGTCTTCCGCGGATTTGCCGGAAAAGAATTCGGACAGATGTACGCGGTCATAGGCGGGACGAGGCTCCTCGCACAGCACGGTGATGTGCAGCGCGGCGCTCGCGTCGTCCACAAGACACTCAAGAAGCTTATGCCCCACCATCCCGTGACCGATGACGACCACGTTCATGACTGGAGTCCCATCCGTTTCCAATTCGATTTCCAACGCGGTTCGCGGCATAATTTTCGTCCGGCAAATAAAAAGGCGTCCCGCGGATCCAGTCATCAGGTGACTGAATTCAGGGGACGCCGTTGTCCAAAAAACCGTAATCTGGGGATTGACTTCTGCTGCAAGCGGGCCGGACCGCCATTGGTCCTCCGCGCATACTTACGCAAAGGCCGTGCCATGCGTCAAATCGGCCGCAGTAGCCTCAGCCACGGGCGACACCAGATTCCAGCACCAGTCTGGGGCGCAGCAGGAAGATGTGTTTTGATGCAGCAAAGCACAAGACTGGTGCGGTGCGGCACATCATCCGTGCGGCGAGCCCGACGAGGGGCGCCGGCTTCAGCCTTGCTCCTCCAAATGGATTAGTCTGCAAACCAGACGTTTTTCGCCCTGTGCTGCGTACCTTGCTGCTGCGACATTCGGCCGCCGGCGCGGCCTCGCGACGCACGGCCACGGTTGGCTCGTGCGGATGACGCCGCGCTGGGACTTGCGCTGCTGACCGCGCAGGCACTGTCTGGCGTGGATATTGCATTATCGATACGCGCGGCAACGCTGCCGACGCACCGAATCACACCGCAGGTGATGCCTGATGTGCAACCTGCAGCACAAGCAATGCACCTCAGGACAACGGCGTCCCCTCGTACAACACGACGAGCGGACGCCGTTTGCATTTGGCGCAGCGCTCGTCCAACTGACCGTTTCAGGACGGGTAAGGAAATCACCATGGTAACCGGCAAGGTCACTTTACTCAGCGCGGGTCCGGGTGACCTGGATCTGCTTACGATCAGGGCAGCGAAGCTGCTGGCAAGCGCCGACGTCGTACTGCTCGACGATCTCGTCAATCCCGGGATTGTTGCACTTGCGCCGCAGGCGCGCGTGATTCGGGTCGGCAAGCGCGGCGGTTGCAGGTCGACCCCACAGGCGTTCATTCAGCGCCTGATCCTGCGCTACGCGCGCGCTGGACGGCACGTGGTACGCGTGAAAGGCGGCGACGCGCTGCTGTTTGGCCGTGCCGGCGAAGAACTGACGGATTTACAGCGCGCGCAGATTCCATTCGAAATCGTCAACGGCGTATCGTCCGGGTTTGCGGCGGCGGCGGGTCTCGGCATTTCGCTGACGCATCGCGACCACTGCCAGGGAGTGACGTTCGTCACCGCACATTTACGCGATCACAGCGAACCCGACTGGGCCGCACTGGCCGCCACCGGCACGACGCTCGTGATCTACATGGGCATGAGCCGCATCGAGAGCCTGTGTGCCGCGCTGATGGCGACGCTGCCCGGCTGCACGCCCGCTGCGGTGGTGCAATCCGCAGGCAGCGCTTCAGAGCGGCATGTACTGGGGACGCTCGACACGATTGCCGCGAGCGCGCTTTCGGCCGGGCTCGGCAGCCCTGCTGTGATCCTCGTCGGCCAGGCGATCGGCGAGGCCACTGTGCTGGCGGCATACCCGTCAGGTGAGAAGAGATTCGATGCGGTGGCGTCGCCTTCGCATTCTGCTCATGCACCGCACGACATGTACGATGCGGTGCGCTGTAGTGCATGAGCGAGGTGCCAACGGCTTAAGTGTATTAGCCCGGACTTGATCTGACAGGTAATCTGGAAACGAAGTAACGAAGCCGATCGGTGAGGGATCAGTTTCTCCCTGGCAAGATCAAGGGAGTCGAGAAACGTGCGCCTGGAATGACACCTTCCCAGCATGATCCCGATACTGGCTTTCCTGAATCTCCGGCGACGACGCCGGTGTCTACAATCGAACCGCCCGCGATCCGAGCCGCGGGCGCACATTTACGTCTTGCATAAAAGGATCTTGCGAGTACCCGTGCTGCGACCTTTGACTGCGGTCTGTATGCGAAGGCCGTGTCGTCAACTTGCAATGCCGTTGGTGCCGGTGCCAGCCAGCGCGTGCTCGCGTAGCGCCGCTTCGCGTGCCTTGTGTTCGCTACTGAAGCGCACGGCCAGCGCGCATAACGCGGACAGCGTGACGAGCATGCCGAGCATCGCCAACGTCTGCTGGACGCTGCCGACGCCTTTCATCAGGAAACCGGCCGCCACGGCACCGACATTGCCACCAGCGCCAATCACACCCGCAACGCCGCCGAGCGCCTTGCGGTCAATGAACGGCACCAGCGCGTAGGTCGCGCCGCAAGCCATGTGCGTGAACAGGCCGAAGACCAGCATGGCGATCACGGCCAGTGCGATGCTGTCCGCGTGAGCAAAGCCCATGAGGCCCAGCCCTTCGCCAACGATCAGCACGAACAGCAAGGTCGCGCGGACATCGAGACCTCGACGCGCGGCAGCCTTGTCCGAGAGCCACCCGCCCAATGCGCGGGCAAACAGTGCGAGCAGGCCGAAGCTGCCGGCGGCCATACCTGCCGCCTTCAGCGACAGATGGAAATGATCGACGTAATAGATTGCGGCGACGTTGTGAATGAAAACCTCGACGCCGAAACACGCCGCGTAGGTGGTGAACAGCATCCAGACGCGATAGTTCGCGCAGGCCGCCCGGAAGCTCGCCCAACCGCCCTTCTTACCGCCTTCGATCGCGATTCCGCGCGAGCGCAGTTCCGCAAAGTTTCCTTGCGGGCAATCCTGCGTGAAGCGCCAGTAAAAAATCGCCATGACGGGCATCGCAAGGCCCGGCACCATGAGCGCAAGGCGCCATGCCGACGACTGTGCTGCGCCGAGCGCCATGACCGCCGCCAGCAGCAGCGGCACGAGTGCCTGCGCAGCGCCTGCCCCGGTGTTGCCCCAGCCGGCCGTCGCCGCGTTGGCGGTGCCGACCACATTCGGCGCGAACATCATCGAGGTGTGATACTGGCTGATGACAAAGCAGGCGCCGACCGCGCCGATGCACAAGCGGCATAGCAGGAAACTTTCGTAGCTAGTGGAGAGCGCGGCACCGAGCACCGGAAATACGCCCGCGAGCATCAGGCCACAATAGATCCTGCGCGGCCCGTAACGGTCGCACAGCGGACCGATCAAGAGACGCACGAGGATCGTGACGGCAACCGCCGCGATGTTGATATTGGCGACCTGGTCGACTGAAAGCCCGAATTCGCTCTTGATCAACGGCATCAATGGCGCACAGGCAAACCACGCAAAGAAGCAGACGAAGAACGCCATCCACGTCAGATGGAAAGCGCGCATCGGTGGCGTGCGCAGGCTGAAGAGTTGGATGCGAGTGGCTTTGTCCGTCATCGTCGTTCCGGAAAAAAAGAAAAAGCGTCCCGCGAGCCCAGTCAGATGACCGGATTCGGGGGACGCCGTTGTCCAAAAGTCTATTGCGAGGTTGTTGCTACTGATTCAAATGAAGATAGGTCGCCTTTGCCCTATGCGGGCTATATATGCATATGCCGTGCCATACCTCGGAATTCGGCGTCCGGCGCGCCAGGCCGCGGGGGAAAGCCGTGCCACGTGACGCGCCCTGTCCGCGGCGCGAGCTATTCCGACTGGTCAGGCACGCTGATGGTGCAGCACAGCACCGCTCCAGTGCGGAGGGAAAAGTGGTGGCGCACGGTCGACCAGCACGACGCCCGGTTCGATATCCTGCTACAGAAGCGCCGCGACAAGGTTGCCGCCGAACGCTTCTTCAAGCCCCTACTACGTGCCTCCGATGTTGAGGAGCATCGCAAGATCGCGACGGACCAACCCCATAGCTATCCGGCGAGGAAAGCTGCGGTTCCCGGACTTGCGAACGCGAAGCACGTGTTCGTCAAAGCGGCCGCTCGTGTCGGGTGACACAGAAAGTGAAGACTGTGCCAAGTAAGAGCCCAGTTCAAAAAGCCGACTCCGCTCGTTTGAATATGTTCCAGCAGACGAGCGAGCAAGCGAATTTGAGGAATGCTTCGTGAATGTCGCTACGTCGATCGAAGCGAATGCGAAGTCGACGGAAATTGTGGAGCCACGAGTGAGTCCGTTCTACCACCCAGCGGAATTGGCCCAGGCCACTGCCATGTTCAGTTCGACGCCGCGCGATCACTGGCGTGATGCCTCGATCACGCAGGCGCTGGCGATGGGTGTCGGAGTCGTAACCGCGATCGGCGTAAATGACTTTGGGCTTGCGCAGTGGTCGGCCACGCATGCCGCGGATCGGTGGGATGGCATCGACCAACGGCAGCAGCTGGGTGACGTCGTTACGGTTTGCGCCGGTCAGTATCGCGCTGACCGGTACCCCGTTGGCGTCTACGAGGATGTGGTGCTTCGAACCTGGGCGCGCGCGATCCGTGGGGTTCGGCCCAGTTTTTCGCCCGCCCCAACGGCTCGTACCGACGATGAATCGACGGCGGCATATGAGAGGTCCAGTTGTCCGGATTCGCGCAACCGGTCGAGCAGCAATGCATGCAGCCTGTTCCAGACGCCTGCCTTCTGCCATGCATCCAGACGACGCCAGCAGGTCGCTCCCGAGCCAAACCCTAGTTCGGTCGGCAAGTGGTTCCAGCGCATCCCGGTGCGTAACACGAACAGGACGCCATTGAGCGCAGCGCGCTCCGACACACGAGGTCGGCCGCGGCGCTCGTTGTTTCGACGCTTCGGCTTTGGCAGTAACGGTTCGATCAGTGTCCACGATTCGTCGTCAATGATCGGCGCTTGCATCCCCTCGGTCTCCGTTGTCTGGACGGCTGAGGTTAACATCGCGCCGCGAAAGTTAACAGCCCCCTCACAGGGTTTTTTTGAACTGGCCTCTAAGTGAAAGAGTGCCGCCGAAGACAGTGAAAAAATCAGCAGCTGCTGAAAAATCCAACGCTCGGAATTCTCGGGCGTTGTCTTTGGTTGGTAGTCCGAAAGCTCAGGGATTGCGCCGGTCGAAGTCGACCCATTTCAGCCGATCGACCCACTGCCACAGTCGTCTGATCTCCGTTCAACATGAGACGCTCATAGATCAAGCGCTCTCATTCGGCTCGGCACACTGGACACTTACTGGCACGATCTGCACCCCGGCTACAGCAACTTGCGACGCTCCAGCTCCTCTGATAATGACGCTGCGCCGGTGAACACGTGCCCGTGAAGACCTGCATTGATTGCACCCTCCACATTTACCTCAAGGTCGTCAATAAACAGGGTCTCGGCTGCGCTAACACCGAGGGCATCAAGGCAGCGAAGATATGTATGAGCTGCCGGCTTGGCCGCACCGAATGAGGCCGATGCGTATACATGAGGGACAAAGAGTTCAACCACCGCAGGATTGAGATACTGGATGTTTTCGGTCACCAGTCGACAATTGTTGGTTAGAACGGCTACGCGGTATTGCGCGGACAGTTTGCTAACAAGCGCGAGCACTTCGAAATTGGGTGACATCGATGCGCGGCGTGCAGCCAGCCAATCGTCGCGCGTGGCGTGACAACCCAGGATTTCTCCTATCGCCGTCAGATACTCTTCGTCGCTTATCAAGCCGGCGTCTGCACTAGCTTCCAACCCGGATTCCCAAATGGCCTCACGGACAGTTTCATATGTTCGACCTGATACCACTGAGAAGTGATGGACCCGTGCCGACCGGTCTTAGTGAGACAGGACGTCGCCCATATCGAACAGGACAAGAGATATCGACGCTGTCATTCGGTAAGTTTGTGCGCTAAACGCAAAAATTAAAGCGCCATTTGGCAATGCGCCTCCGGATGGCTGGCGCTCGTATTGTGCGTTGGTGAATCACGAGTTCGACAGGTACCGTTGATCATTCCCGGATCTGGACAGCTGTTGCAAACGGTCGAAACGGGGAGCCTTGTGCCCCACCATCGGACGATGTTTGCTCCGACCGCACTTGTCGCGCGTTCACTCACATTCGTCGTTTGACCTGTTGTCCGACGGGCTGTCCGGCCCTTTACCCCGAGCTTTCATCACTCGACGCAGCGTGGCTCCGATCTGACCGGCGATGTCTCGGATCGACGAGCGCATGTACCAGGGCCACCACGCCAGGTGATAGAACCACACGAACACCGCGCGATACCCGCGGAGCCACTTCCGACGGATACCGGTTGAAGGAAAGCTCTCAAGGGAGCGGTGTCCGAGCGCCATCACGCCGATCGTCATCCAGACAACCGCCACCACGAAAGTGGGAAGGGACAGCAAGCACGCCGCAATAAACAACGCGAGCGGCAGGCAGAGGATAATTAGCGAGCGATTTTTCATGTCGTTTTCGCGCCAGCATAATCATTACGATTTTTCAGCTTATAGCATTTCGCGTGGTGCAACCGACCAGGTTTTCTGTCATTTTTGAACCGCTAAGTGCGGATGTTCCTGGGTGGGCTATTCTGCACGTTGAAAACCCAAGCTGATTCACCCCAACTCTATACACACAAGCATCACCTCGTAGACTGAAGAGCATGAAAGATCGATCCACAATCGTATGCGTACGCGATGGCAAGGTGCTTCTGGTCGCCCGCGCGCGCTCACGATGGTCGCTTCCCGGCGGCACGATAAAACGGTCCGAGTCGCCGCTGGACGCCGCCCTGCGCGAACTGGAAGAAGAGACTTCGCTCGCTGGAATGGAACTTACGTACCTGTTCCAGTTTGGCGGCCTCAGCAAACACCACCACGTTTTCCGCGCCGATATTCGTCAGGGCGCGTCCGCCGAAGCGCGTAGCGAAATTTCGCGTTGCCGGTGGTTCAACCCGGGCAAAATCTCAACGCTCGTCACGAGCATACCGACCCGGGAAATCGTCCAACTTTTCTGCACGCACGAAAATCGTGCCGCGGTGCCGCCGGCGGTCATAGAAAAACCGGATGAACTCGCTCATCGGACGGCCCAGCCTGTTGTCAACTTTGCTGGCACGGCTTCGCAGCAGACTTAACACATCGCTATCAAAGAAAGATTGTGATAGGCAATAGCGAGTTGTTGTCGCGCCTCGTCCTGGCAGCGCTACTCGGAAGCGTCATCGGCTTTGAGCGCGAAAGATTGAATTGGGCGGCCGGTTTGCGCACGCACATGCTTGTATGCGTCGGCTCGTCTTTGATCATGCTGGTATCAGCCTATGGATTTGCCGATGTGCTGGGCAAAAAGAACGTCGTCCTCGATCCTTCCCGGGTTGCCGCGCAGGTAGTGTCAGGCATCGGTTTCCTGGGCGCAGGGTCGATCCTGTTGCGGGGGAGATCGTGCGTGGGCTGACAACTGCCGCGAGTCTCTGGTCCGTGGCGGGAATCGGTCTGGCAGTCGGCGGAGGGATGTACACGGCTGCCATCGGCTCGACGATCATTATTCTGATTATTCTCGTCGGTGTGAAGCCGCTGGAACGTCGCTTTATTTCGGTCAAACAACAGCGCAAGACGACCCTGCTGGTCGGACGCGGCAGTGTATCCCTTGACAGTGTTCACAACGCCCTGGGAACGGGAAGTGTCCGGGTGAAGCGGTTCATCGTCTGTTTACGCCGACCGAAAATTCAGCCACATGTAGGGATCGCGCCGACTGAAAACTGAGCCGGGCAATCAACCTATCCTGCTAGTTTTTCAGGCAGGGTGTTTGGGGATGAT
>NZ_CAJNBO010000056.1:0-25552 GCF_905221015.1 Paraburkholderia nemoris
CAGACCCCGCCTCGCGACGACGCCCTTGCGTTTCACTAGCCCTTCACCACCATCAGGTTGGGCAGGGGACTTCCACCCCCAAGCTGTTGCGCATGCTCGGCGCACCAAAAAAAAGCCCGGCAAATGCCGGGCGTGGGTTTCAGGGAAAAAGGCGCGTGTTCCGCCATCAGCAAATCACTTCAACCGTCTCACCGAATGGCGCCTTCCTGGCCCGTTTCAGCGGCGTCGTCGACGCCCACAGGACGGGATACGACGGAGCCTCATCGGGAAAGCGGCCGTCCATGTCGGTGAGGTACACAAGAAATGCCGGGTGAATGCCCTCCGCTGCGAGCCGCCTGAACGGCTCGACAAACGAAGTACCGCCACCGCCGCGAACAGGTTGCAGTTCGAAATCGACCGCGTCGCCGCGATCGAAGATCTGCAACTGGGTCACACGCGTATCGCAATCCATCACGATCAGCCGTCGCGGCCGCACGCCGTCATTTACAGCGATTATCTCCGCTGCGAACTGCGCTTGCGTTTCGTCCCATACCGAGCCGCTTGAATCGCGAACAAACACCGCGTCGCCTACCGCCGGTTCATGCAGCGAGGGCAGATACAAACCCAGGTGCAGATAACGGCGGTTCGGCATCAGATAGCTGTAGTCCGTCGGCGACGAATCCTGTGCAAAGCGATGCAGGATCGGTCGCCAGTCGACGGCAGGTTCGACCGCCTGCGCGATCATCCCCTGCAGCGCACCCGGCATGCTGCCGCGCATCTGGGCCGCTTTCGCGGCCTGATGCGCAGCAACCTTCCACTCGGCCTCCTGCCTTGCGCGATCATCGGCGACATACTGACGGACCTCACCACACGAGAAAGCGCTCTCGTGAGAAGGCGGCGAAGCACTGGGGTCAGGGTTTGCGGACGGTGTGTTCGCGCCGTTCGCGGATTGCGGCGGGCTGCTGCCCCCGTTCGGGACGCCTGGCTGCGAGCCAGACTCCCCTGACGGTGTGCCACTATCCTTCTGCCCTTTACCTTGCTGCTCCTGCCGTTGCTTCTCCCTGCTCCGCTTCTCCTGCGCGAGGATGCCGTAGATCTCCTCGGCCGACTTGCCGGTAAAGCGGGCATCAATCAACACACCCTTGGGCAACTGCATGCCCGCATCGATGATGATTGGGTTGATCGCGTAGTCGCACGCGTCGTTCCAGAGATCCGGGTCACGATCGCCCTGGCGCCAGCAGTGGCCACCGGCCACGTGCAGCACTTCGTGCGCCAGAACCCCGCGCGTCTGAAGATCGTTCAGTTGCGATAGGAACGCAGGGTTGTAGCCGATCGAAACCGAGTCGGTCCAGAACGTCCTGCACGACGGATCTTCGACCACCTTGAGCCGCAGCGCCAGCGCCCCGAAAAACGGCTGGTCCAGCACAAGAGCGGTACGCTGCTTCGAGATACGAGGGTCCATTGCCACCTCACGCGACGAGACGCAGAAGCGGCGTCTGCTCCTGAGTCGCCGGCCCCTGATCAATCATCGGCTCCGGCGTGCTGCCCATGAAGGCCGCCATCAGGCCTTCGATTTCCTGGGCCTTGGCCGCAACCTGCGAGCGCAGCACACGCGACTCCTTCAGATCCGCCCCGGTGTGTACGGCAAGGTGCTTCTTTGCCTGCTCGAGGATGTGCGTGAGCTTCGGGTCGTTGCTGAAATTCAGCTTCGGCAGGAGCTCACACAGTTCGCGCACCTGATTGGTCACGTCCAGCCGCACATTGCCTTCCGCGTACAGCCGGTCCGCAAGCTTCGAAGTGGCTTCGTAAAGGCGACCGACCAGATCGTTGTTGGCCGTCGAGATACTGGCCAGCACGTGCTGGTCGATATCGGTGCGCAAAGCTGACAGAACGTCGTCCGGCAGGTCGATCCCAAACTGGCTCGCGTCCGGAAACGGAAGCACGGCCATCTTGATCCCGAACTTCCCGGACATCTGCGCGAGGCTCGGGTAGTCCGCCTCGTTGAACAGCCCGTTCAGCTCAGCACGTGCCTTTTCCTTCAGGTCCAGATAGTCCGTCAGGAAGACGGATACGGCCAGTTCGAACTCGTCCTTCAGCTTGCGCATATGGTCCGCGAAGTCCATATAGACCATCGTCGGCAGAAGGCGCACGCCCAGCTGGTCGTACTTCAGCGAGTGGTCATAGTAGTACGAGCGGATGCGGTTGCCGATCGACACCACCTCCTTGTAGCTCGGCGCATGTTCAGGCATCAGACGCTTGTTGAAGCGGCCGATACCCTTCGTCTCGTGCGACTTCTCAACTTCTTCGGTCGCCTTGACGTCGAAACAGCGTGCCTGCCAGGTCGAGATCGTGACCGACGACAGCATGACTTTAGACTTGATATTGGTGATGTTCATGGAATGACTCCGACAGATAGATGAATGGATAGGCAGAAAGAAAAAAGCCACGGCGCGCGCGAAGCGGGCCGTGGCAAGGGACAACGGATGAAGCGTGAAAAGAAGGCCGGTCAGCCGCGGATGATTGATCCGAGCGGACCGCTCTGGGCACGAATGAACGCGTGAGTGTTCTGCAACGTCGGCGTGCGCCGGATGGCGTCACGCGCGAGCAGTGCGCCGAACTCGCGATGTCCGGCGTCAATGAGCCGGTCGTTGTAGGTCAGCACACGATCGAAGTTGCCTTCGGTTGCATGCGCTGCCAGCGCGGTTGTCGTTGCGAACAGCGCCGCCGGCGTTTCCGGAATGGGCGCCGTGTCAGGCGACAGCAGGATCGCGTCCGGCGAGGGCAACTCGCGATAAATGCCGAGGAATGCAAGCAGCTCCGTCGCCGCTCCCTCTCCCACCGTTCCGGCGTAGGAGGTCAACTCGAGCGACTTGGGAACCACGTTCATCGTCTTGCCGACGAATCCCCAGCTGCGCGGGCTCGGCGAATTCTCGATGTCTCTCGTCGTTTTGCGCACGGACAGCAGATCCGGCCTGAACCGTAGAAACGCAATCAGCTCGGCGGGTACGTTGTGGCGCACCGCCCAGTCCGACCAGTCCTGAATCGTCGGAATCAGTTGCACGACAGTCGCGAAACGCGAAATGACGGGGTCAAGAATGCCTGTCACGCCCGCGTTGTCATTGCGCCGGTTAGACGCAGCAACAAACGTGACGTGATCCGGCAGGACGTGGGTTCCGATACGCCGCGCCAGCAGCAACTGCATCTTTGCTGCCTGAACCGCGGGCGACGCCTGCCCCAGGTCATCGAGAAACCAGATCAGGGGCGTGCTGCTGTTGACGGCCGCCTCAAGATCGCCAAACGGCAGGTGGCGCGCTGTCGTGCCGTCGACAGACGGAAACGGCAGCCCCTTCGAATCCGTCGGATCCTCGACCACCGGATGGCTGATGAGTAGAGCGTGACCGGTTGCTCGCGCAACCTGTTCGACGATATCGCTCTTGCCTATACCCGGACTCCCGGTAATGAGCACCGGCAACCGTTCCGGAACATAGGCCGTGAGCAGTTCGGTCAACTGCGCTGCAGTGACCTGGTTGGCAGGCGCCTGATCGGCGACTGCAATAGATGCGGCGGCGTTATTACGTGCGTTCATGGGGTTCTCGCAGAAAAGAAAAGCCCCACGAACCAGCGCCCCAGGGGACGTGGTCCCTGTGGGGCGAGTTGGATGTGCCGCTATCGCGGCGGGTCGATGCGTCGGATGACGCGAAAAAATGGGGAGTAGCTTACGTCTGCGCGCCAGCCAGAGCGGCCAGTTGCGCCTCGTTCAGTGCTTCACGGGGCACGTCGGTCTCGCGAAGGAATATCATCCTGCCGTAGAGATTGGCAAGGCAACGTGCTTCAGCACAAAGTACCAGCACATCCGTTTCGAACATCGACGGATTGCGGTTGCGCCACACATTGATTGCACTTTCGATCTGTGCGACCGGGATGCGAGCGGCTTCAGAATCGCTGTTCAGAACAGTCATGGGGTCCTCACTGGGAAGTGCCCCGGCCATCGCCCGTAAGGGATCGCGTTCCCCGGGGCAGAGTTGTTGCCCACGCAGGGGCGGTTCGATGCGTCAGGGACGCGGGTCATAAGGACAGTTTATGCAGGCGTCGTTGCGGTAGTAGTCCGTATGCTGCGCAAAATCACCCCCCTTAGACCTCGCCCGACACAGGTTCAAGCTCAGTGCGGACGAAAAAAAACCGGCGCATAGCGCCGGCTTGAGAGAGAGAAATGTCGAATCAGGACAACGACAACGAGGACTGCGCCGACAGCATTGCATCGATGCGCGCATTCATCGCGCGTTCGCGTTCACGAAAGACGCGCGACTTTTCCTCACCGACACCGTTGTGCTTCTCGATCACGTAGGAGAATGCGGACGGTCTTGCGGGGCCGGGCCAACGCGCCCATTCCTCCATGATCCGCGCGCGCTGAGGCGGTGTGCACACGAAGTACTCCCGACGCGTGCGACGCCATTGCTGCGCGTACAGATCCCGCATACGCTGGTCGGCCTGCAGGAACAGCCTCTCGCGACGCGCCTGCTCTTCGTCGAGCGTGCGGGCGGGCGGCAGCTCAAGCTGCTCGCTGAACAGCGGATACGCCTGCGCGAGCTTTTCGCGCTGTCGCTGTTCACGACTGAGGAACAGTGCCCGACGGCGGCTCGTCCAGGAGAAACCTTCCGGTCGAGGCTGACGGTCGAATCGCATACACCCTCCTCTTATGCAGCACGGCGCTCGAGGACCACCCGCGCATAGGCAAGTGTTCCATCCTTCGCCTGCAGGCGCCGTCCCTCGTTAAGCGTCGGGTTCACAAGTGCGTACTGAAGAATGGCACCGGCGCGCCAGTTGCGGATCTCGCTGAAGCCCGATGCAATCGCCTCGTCGACGTGCTTGACGCCATCGATCACCACCCCGTCGTTGCGCTTGTAGCGGGCCACAAGCGCGGCTTCCTTCGCACGCCTTGCTTCATCCTCCCGGCGCTCTTCGAGCTTACGATCGGCCTCGGCCTTTTCCCATTGCGCCTGGGCCGGCTCGTCGAAGCCGCACAACGCAAAGACAGCACGGCGCCGCGCTTTCGCTTTGGCGCCGCGCAGCTTCACGCCATGAAACTCCTCGACGGCACGTTTGCTGCTCTGGTTTCGCTCATCCGACGTGTCCAGAATGTCCAGCAGCTTAGCAATGTCGCGCTCCTCGATGGCTGCAGCCAGGCGATTGGCCCACTCGTACGACTCGCGCCCGTGTGAGAGAACCGCCATTTCGCATTCGAGCTTGTGCCGGCGCGCACTCATCCGGCCTTGCGCGCGCTCCATGTCGGCCCGATCCACTGCCTTGTCGCGCCGCGAGTCCGCCTGCAACTGGCGCAGCCTCGCTGCGAAGTCGTTGACCGGCCGCCCGATTGCGACAGGCGTGTCGAACATTGGCGGCAACGGCTCGGCGTTCACGATCTGCGCATCGAACAAGGCATCTTCGACCTCGATATAACTTGCCGTTTCAGGCAAGCCCGCCGTCGCGGCAACGATCGCGTCGATGTTTTCCGCCGTGAGCGACTGCTTCGCGTGACGCATGATCGAACTCACCCGTTGCAACCTGCCGGCAGAAAACCGGCCGCGAATTTCTGGCACGTCGAGAAGCGGTACCGCCCACTCGATGTCGTAGCGGAACGGCCGCTCCATAGCACGGTAGTCATCCATTACTGCGGGCGGGACATCCTCGTTCCGAAGCAGAGCGTAAGCAACGTGCACCTCGTGGCGGCCGTTCACCTGGCCGCCGGCCACTGCTGGACCGCCTGAACTGAAGCCAAAGCGCGCCATCGCCGCGTCATGGAATAGCGACGACAGATTGAAGAACTGTCGCGCGTCCCGCGCGGCCGTTTTTTCCGCATCGATCTGGTTGGTCGACAGGAAGCTCTGCGGCGCACGCGCCAGTTCGAAAAGGCCGAACAGCTCCTCCCAGTGCGCCGGGCGGATCTGCCACGGTCGGGCCTGCTCACCATAGGCGGACAGCCAGAACGCGTGAACCTCGTCGAACAGCCGGGCGACGATCCCAGCGGCCGAACCTGCACAGCGCAGCGCCAGCGTGCCGTTGTAGCGCGTCACGCTTGCCGGAACAGCGTCGCTGAGCAGCGAAATCGACGATGTTTCAGTCTCCTTCACGCGCTCGTTGGCGAACAGGGCGACGACGCCCGCGAGCGTCGGGACAGTAAAGGTTTCACCGGGAATAGACAGTTTGTACATGAGAAGTTGGCTCCGCAAATGGAAAGGGCCAACGTCCCGGGATGGGATGTCGGCCCATCGGGGTTCAGGAAAAGAAAACTGGTCAGTCGATATTAAGCGTGCGGGAAACCACCGCCGCCACCGACCACGCCTGCGAGCGTGACAGCGACTTGATGCGGATGAGCGGCACGCTCTTCCACATCTGGGATTCACGGTCCGTGACGAGTTCGATCAGGTCGACACGGATAATCCAGCCTTCCGAATTGCCGCGCTCGACCGACAGGGTCAAACGTCGGTTTGACTGCTCGACAGGCCACGGCGCCGAGGGCGGCAGGCCGAACCGGTCCGGGCAGTCCGCGTCGATGAAATTCGCGTGCGTCACCCACTCCGGCTCGATCTCCGTACGCCGCAATGCACGGGAAATCTGCTCTACAACGCTGCCAACGGTCGCGCCGAGCGTCTCAAAGGGTGCGGCCGCCAATGCAACCGGCAAATCAAGGGTTTCATACATAGAAAAATGGCAATAAAAAAGGCCGCACCCTGAAAGGTGCGGCCTTTGACGAATGTTGGATCGGAGAGTCGATCCCTGGAAATATCTTTAGCGTGGAACGCGAGGATGCCGCCGTTCACGCTCGTGCTTACGGCCCCGGTTGGTCATGTAACCGCCATAGACCAGGATCGGTGCCATCAGCAAAAGGACGAACAATCCTAGATTCATTGTCAGTCTCCGTTCATGGAATTCATGCCTAAAAGGAAGGTTATCACAACGGCAAATATCAGCACCGCCTCCGTCAGAAGCTCGCCGGCGGACCAGGTCTTCGTCGAGTGGAGAATACCCGCGGCGCCCACCAACGACACGACAGTGAACGAATGACACAACCGACCGAACTGCTGGCGTTGATCCTTGGTCCAGTCGTGCCCGAACAGCCGTTGCCAAGCCGTTGGCCGATGCCCAGCATTGTCCACCTCGTTGGAGCAAAGTTCGAAATTACCGTCAATTCGCACGTCGGCGCGAACCTCCGCCCCCGTAAGTAGTATGGTGACCGTTGGCGGTGCCTCGCTTTCGGCCAGTCGTCGGAGCAGCAACGACAATCTTTCTGATGGCTGGACCTGACCGACTTCCGGGAAGTACGTGGCACGGTCAGATACGACCATACCGGAGGGAAACTCGATCAAAACCTCGACGATTTCCATCCCGCCCCCTACCGTCGTTCGCTGTCCAGACCGGCGGCAAGCCGCAAGCCTGCGAGCAGCGCGTCGTATCCTTCACGCGATGACAGCTGGTCGAGCCCGACTGCATTGTCAGCACCGCCACACAGATCCGAGCGGCCGCGACGGGTGCGAAATGACACGGCGACCTTGTGGCGTGTCGGCGTGTCAGCGACCTCCAGCATGAGAGCCGGAGTACGGAGCGTGACGCGGCACCCGCGATTGCGCCGAGCCGATTCGGTGACGATCTCGTGGTCCGAAGGAGGCAAACGCAAGTCGCGAGCCACGCGACGCAACATGCGCGTCGCGTGATCCGTTATCGCGGCGTCCGTTGCCGCGCCCGCGCTACGGCGGTCGGCATAGAACACCTTGGGAACTTTCAACATACGGACCTCAAAAAAGAAAAAGCGAGGTGCCCTTTCGGGACACCTCGCGATGGAGAATTGAGCCGGCGACTGCCGGCGCGTGAAGGAGATATGACGGGTCAGTGCGTAACGCGCAGACCCGAGTTGGTGGAGATAAGCAGAACGTGATCGCCCGGCGCAAACTGCTGGTCATCCGGTTGGGCGACAACAATGTTGCGTCCCGTGCTCGTGCGCACGATGATTTCGAGGCCCGCATGATGCGACAGCGCCTGCGAAACCTTCTGCGTGACGAAACCCGATGCAGCGCCAGACAATGCGCCGGCGATGTAGCGGCCGGTGCCATTGCCAATGGTGCGTGAGCCGAGGAATGCACCGACGCCTGCGCTGATGAGCGACGTCAGCCCGGAGTTATCCTGGCTGGCCTCGATCGTGATCGAGCGAGTGCGGAGAACCGTGCCCTCCTCAACCGTACCGCTGTGCTGGACGTCATAACGCTGGTATGTATTCGGAGAACCGAAATCGACACCGGCGCAAGCCGACAGCATGGATGCGAGAACGAGACTGACGATGATCTTGAACATTTGATTGCCTCAACGAAATGAGGGGCAACCATCCCGTCAGGGAGGTCGCCCTGACGGGAATGAAAAGATTGTTGAATCAGTGAACAGCAGCAATGCGATGGCGCAGATTCGTGCCTTGGCCGCGGACAGCAAACCAGCGCACTGCGATGAGCAGCGCAGCTGACAGCGGTGCGATAAAAAAGACGAACCCGAAGCCAACGCCTTGCAGAAATGCGCCGTATGCGTAGCCGTGTCCAGCGACGGACTCAAACATGAGAGCAGCAAGCGACAATTGGTGTGAACCGACGTGCGCCAGATAGGCATCGAGAGCCGCGGGACCAGACGCACGCAGCAGATCGAGTTGGCCCTGCGCTTCGAACGCGCAGCCAAAAATGACCAGTGCATAGCCCATTAAAGCGAGAACGGCAGCGACGATCAGGATGAGTTGGAAGGAAACGGCCGTGGCCGCGTGATTTCGATTCAACATGGAGCAGCTCCTCGGAAATAAGGAGCCGGTTCCCGTTGGGATTGGCTCCCAACAAAATTGGATGAGTGCTTCAGGTGGGATACACCTGAAGCATTGAACAGACGCGGTTACGACGACATGCGGGTGAGGTAATGCAGGTCGACGCGGCCGCTTTTGACGAGCTCACGCTCGGCGTCAAACGGGATGTCGAAGTCGAACGTCACAGTTGCCGTTCCATCTTCCCAGACATACAGAATGGTGCCTGAGAATGCCTGGATGGGCAGAGTTGCAACAGCTTGCGCTACAACACGTTGGTTTTCGCGAAAGCCCCACTTTTCCAGAACCTTGAGAGGACCGGCAGAAATTGCCAAAGCCTTGGCGAGTTCCGGCGAGAAAGCGACTTGCTGCGACATGGTGCGGCTCCAAAAAAAGGGAGCCGGTCCCGTCGGGATGGCTCCCAACAGGGTGACAGACGGGATTGGCCCGTCGTTGAAGACCGGCATTCGCCAGTCAAAGGTATCTACACTCCAGCAAGCCAGAGTGTTCGGTCGATGCGCAAAAGCGCGGGTGATAGAGCCAGTCTAGGCGACCCGGCAACGCGGATAGCCCGGAAACATCCAGAAAACCACCCGGCTTTCGGCCTGAAGCAGTCTTCACCCTGTCGAAGCAGTATTTCATCGAGGCCAAAAAAAACGCCGTCCCCCGGAGGGAACGGCGCTGGTTGTCACAAGCTCGACGCGGTCCTTGCTGCTGGCCACGTCTTTTCAGGTTTCCGGATGCCCTCGCGATACCGCTGCGATGCAGTGGCGGGGACCTTGAAGATCAGTCTCGGTGACCGGATGTGTTCTGCGCTTTCCTGTCCAGTTGACCAAGCAGGCGGACCGAATAAGCACCCGCAATCTTGTGCTCCATCGCGGCAACAAGCGCCGCGACAGTTTGCTCGATCTGGTTCTGAGGCATACCGACAGGAAAAATCGCATGGGTGCCTGCCAGCACGTTTTCGCCGGCACTGGTGAACTCACCGTTGGCGAGCCACCAGCGATCGCATTCCGCATCGAACTTCAACCAGATGCTGGCCCGCTTCGGCGCAACAACCGTCTCGAATGTCTTGCTGAAGGCATCCACGATCCGATCCTTGTGCCAGCCGTACTGGGCCAGGCAGCCAGCAATTGCATCTTTCATCATTCCCTCCCTGGGACGACAGGCATGGTGACTGGAGACGCAGTAACATGCGCACCCCCAAAAAAACCGCTTCCCGAAGGAAGCGGCATGTCAGACTCCGGCAGGGGCTTTCCGGCTCCTGGGAGCTTTCTTTTCCACCCGTTTCGGCACCTCATATCCGAAGCGCGCCCATGCAGATGGGTCGAGTGGGATTGGGCTCGTTCGTCCAGTGCTCAGGTTCACGAAGACGCCCGAGAACGGAACGCGGCCCGTGCGAAACATGGTCCATAGCAGGTTGAACGCCTGAACGGCGATCGCCTGATTGATAACAAGCGACTGCTTGCGAAGCGCGTCAGCCATCGAGCACGAAGGCGTCTCGTCGGTTGCGTCGCCGCGCGGGTCGACAAGTTCCGGGAACAGGTCTCCGACGTGCGGAAGACGCTCAGGCCCGACAGCGGGAGCCTGTCCAAGAATCACCTGCCCACTGTCGGTGTCGTTTCCACAGTCGAGGTAATACCCGCGACCGTAGGTCAACGACTGCAGGATTGCCCGTCGGGCTGCGCGCGTATCCACGCAGCCAATCACGAGATCGGCCGCATGCAGGTTAGACCCCGAGTTCACGCGCGAGGTACGCGCTTCCCAGTCCGTGCCCATCAGCATGTTTATCCGGTTGACGATGAGCGCAGCCTTGTATTCGCCGACGTCATTGGGATAGAACCCCTGTCTGCCGACGTTTGTGGGGCTTACCCGATCATCGTCATACACGGTGCACTCAATGCCGCCCGGGTGACCGAGTTCGAGCATCGCGTGATGTAGCCGCGCCAGCGACGGCAGGACCGCACTTCCGGTCCCGCCGGCACCGACAACCACCACCCGCCACGGACCGGACATCATGCGCGAAGGTACGTTATGAAGCATGGGTGCGTTCATGCTGCCTCCATCGCTATCGCCCTGTACCACGCCGACGGCGCACGCTCGAGTTCCTCGAATATCCCTTTGGCGCAAAGCCGGAGCGCAAGGCTCGGCATCGACGCCTGACAGTTTCCGACGACCAGTGCGAATTTCACCTCGTGCTGGTCGTCTGCGTCATCTTTTGAGGAGAAGTACGCCGGATGCTTACCGTGCGAATGACAGTCGACAACGAGCTGCTCATCGCCTTCCAGCGGTGGCGGGTCGTAATCCAGTGAGTCTTCGTCATGCGAGCGGATCACGAGCGGGACGAGCCTGAAGTCCCGGGATGTGGGGCTCCATACGATCCACGCGCCGGTCTCCTTCGGAAAAGCGGCCCGCGCCATCGTCGCAAACTGGGCAATCAGCGCGGCCGGGACCGCGCCGCACCCAAGTTGCGTATCCTCGCTGATCTCGCCATATGGAATCGCCGTTGGGACGGCATAGGTGGCGATCCTGCGCACAAGGGACAGCCATGCGCGGCGGATCTCGATAAAGACACCGTTGGACGCGACGAGCAGGCGCTCGCCGTTTGCAGACATCGGTGCCACTGGCTCACGCCTGGGCACCATCACGCTGGGCAGCGACTGCTGCAGCGTCAAATCCAGAACATTCATTTTGGTTCTCCAATATTGCCGCCGATCAGATCGGCCAGCGTGAGATTCATCGAGATAAGGGAAGTCTTGGGAAACTGCCTGAATTTGCCGCGCAGCATGTCGCGCCAGAACGCAAAAGGACCGTCCTGGTAGTCGACCCGTTGCTTGCCGGCATTCGGATGGGTAAACGCAGATTCAAAGAACCCGCTTTCCCAACCGTCTATGGCAGCTACATCGATGCGGTTCGGCACCTTTGCGGAGCCGATACAGATCTTTCCCCAATCCCACGTGTTGAAATACGGTGGCTCGTACAGCAGCGTGTCGGGTGTGGGGCGCGTGTCCTCCATGACGGCGAAGACGCGAAACCCCGTCAACGACGCGTGAAAGACGAGCCCCGGATGCGGAACCACTGCGCCGGCGGACCTGATCTCCGGGCACTGGAAGAAAACCCGTTTCCGGGTCGGCCTGTGCCACCACGTGATCGACTCCGGTGATAGCGCCAGCACCGTCTCAGGCAGGAACGCAGCCTTTGCAGCCGTGTTCGCGGCCAGCTCGTTCAGCGCGGTGTACAGCGCCGCCCTGTCGATCGGCCGGCCAGGCCCGATCGAAGGTCGTTGCTTCCCGCCCTCGAGCTTCACCGGGTGGACGGTGCCGTACTGCACGCCGCGGTTTTGCTGCTCATAAAGAAGAATTGCGGAGACGAGCCGGACCTCCGCGTCGCCACCGGACGACACATTCATACCGATCATGATGATGCCCTCAAGGTTTGATCAGGATCGCGAGGACGCGGTCCAACTGGGAAAGAAGGCGGATGCCCCTGGTCCACCGCGCGTATTGCTGGCGGATGGCTTCGGGCTCGGTTGCAAAAGGGATAAAGCCGAAGAACGTCGTGCCGGAACCCTGCGCCGCGAAGTTGTACCTGTCGTCGAGCAGGCGGCCGATGTAGTCGTTGTCATGCGCGATCAGCGTGCAAGCGGCATACACGCACTCGGGCATGAAGGCAAAATCGAAAGCCGGCTTTGTGTCGCGGTTGCAGAGCAGCCGCGACAGTTCCGCCAGCTCTTCAGCAAGTCGGGATGCCCGACCGGCCGTCGTTCGATGCAGACGCCGCAGCGCCGCGATCGATAGCCTCGGTTGCGGGCGGGACGAACGCTCCTTCTGCCGGATGCGATAAATGTCCATATCAGGCGGACACAGCTGATCCGAGGCCACCGAGGGGAGGTAGCGCTCGTAATCGGCTTTCTTACGCCCATACGACCTGCGCAATTCCTTCACCACATCGGTGTCGGTGACCGTTGCATCGCCGCCCCAGTACCAGCAGGCGAAATCTTCAAGAAACTCATGCGGCAAGCGCACGTTGAGGGTTCGACCTGACGCCCTGGCTATCAGGCTTAAGGCTGTCGGCAGCAGGCGTGGATGCGCCATGCGAAACTCTTCAGCGTGATCGCCGATGGAGTAGACAAAGTCATCAGGAAACTCCACCGTGAGATAGAGCGGCGCATCTGGCTCGAAATCGTCCCGGTGCTCCTGATATTCGATGATCTCCATCACCGCTTCGCTTCCATAAAGCAGGAACTGGAAGTTCAACGCCCGCCACTGCTTCTGCTGGCGCCTGAGCCACGCGGTAAAAGCCTGAGCCATCGCTTGCGGAGCACTGCCGTACGACCGAACGTCCCGCGCACTGAGAACCCCGGTGGAAAACTGCAGGGTCGCCAGTTCGCACAACGCGCGTTCCGTCTGGAAGCTGACTTGCCCCTGCGCCAGTACCGAAGGTCCGACCCGGGGCAGCGTCAGAAAATCATTGGAAGGTTTGCGTCGGGTAACGGGATTGCTGCGCGATTCCCGGGTAGCCGGGGTGTTTTCAGCGAATCGGTCACCATACGTTCGAGAATCGAACAGCATGATTTCATTTCCTCATTCTGAAAAAAAACCGCCCCGGGCGGCTTCTGTGTGGATTGGGCACTGGACTCTTCGGCCAGTGCTCTCATCAGGTCGCGCTTACGCATGAGCGCCCTTGGCGCCGGCGGCACGAACGAACTTGTAGCGGGCAACCTCCCCGCTGTATTCGGGTCCGTCGATGACAGCCGTCGTCAACTCCGGGTACTGCGCCGAATACAGGTCACGGACCTCCGCCGGCGAGAATGCTGCGCCGGGGTCGATGAGGTTCACGCCGTTGTAGATAAACTCGCGAATAAGCGTTGCGACAGAAATGGACATGTCGGACCTCAGCCGAGAAGAGAAAGCAGATCGGTACCGGCAGCCTTGTCGGACGCCGGCGGGACCGGGGCCTGAACCGACGTTTCGCGGCTTGCGCCATCGTCATCGTCCGGTTCTTCCCCACTCTGTTCCACCGCGGCTCCCTTGCCAGCCGAAGCGGTCGAGCCCTTGGCCAGTGACTTCTGGGCCTTGGACGCCTGCCCCTTCTCAGCCTGCTGCAGAATCGCGGTAGTGGCTGCGACCTGCTCGGACAGCGAAGCGTGTGCAACCGAGTACTGTCCGATGGCCTCTGCGAAGCCCTCGTCCAGTTCTGCGGCGGTTCCCGAGAGAACCAGCGGCTGGCGCAACACGGACTCTTTGGAGTCGCCTTGCGGTACCACCACCACGGACATGCGGCAGCCGTCGGTCTTGAGGATCATCTGCAACTTGCCGCTGGCTCGCACCAGCGCATCGAGTTGTTGAAACATGGAAACTCCTGGAAAGAAAAACGCCGCATGGCGGCGTATGGATAAGGTAAGGGTGCGACGTGGAAGTCGCATAAGAGATTGTTTCAGCTGGCCTCGGCCAGCGAGGAAACCGGCGGTTCCGTCAGCCGTACCCTACCGGCGCATGCGATCTCGGTAACGAGTTGGTATGAAGCCGCCGGGACAATGTAACCTGCACGAATGTGCGGCATCAATCCCGTGAGGGCGAGGTGCTTTCTATCAGCATCAGATGGATAAGGTGCTAGGGTGAGCAGTATGGTTAGTAAAAGCGAACCACCGGTAAACGTCGTAATATCTGATAAGCCAAAGATGCTGTGAGGCTTAAGCCAAAAGGCATGCAATCGGTTATCCCCTTCCATACTGGGGCTACACGGACTGCGGATTGCCGGCGAATAGGTGGAACCTAACCTGCTTTTGTCTCTTGTGCGGAACACGGTAAGTCCGATTCTCTGCCAGATGGCGTAGCGATGGCCGGTGACCCGCGAGGGAAACTGTTGGAGAAGCGGATATGAGAACGCGGAGCAAGCGAACGACGGCCTGTAATGGGTCGTATAGGGGTTCAAGATTTGCCCCGATCCGAAAGGGTGCAGACTTCCGCGTGGTGCAGCTGTCACAAGTACACGTTTGAAATTCGTCGGCGGGCAGCTTGAGAGAGACCGGCAGGTTGCGGTTCAGCGTCCGCGTCCCAGCGATGGGATGGATTAATAATGTGAGGCTTGTGAAGGGCTTGAGCAGGATGGTCAAGACCGGCGTCGGCGAGACGCTTCACGCTGTGCTCGAGCCGTATGCGGGGAAAGCTCGCACGTACGGTTCCTCGGGGGCCGCGTTTCCGCAAGGAGACGCGGCTACCCAATAACGGGGCGCGAGCGCGCCCCGGTTTTCAGAACTTCAGCACCTTCGGCAGCTTGCCTTCGTAGTCAAAACCTTCGACCTTGAGCAGTGCCTCGATGAGTTCGGGCTTCGATTTCGCGAAAACCTTCTTGAAGTTATCGCCGAGCGCGGCGCGAATGCCGATCTCATCAGCCAGCACCAGCATTTCGGACTTCGTGATCAGCTCGAGAAACTCCTTGTCGAGCTTCCAGTGCTTCTTCAGATCCAGCTTGTGCGACTTGCACAACTGCGTGAGCCGCGTGACGTCCAGACCCTCGATCGCCGCAAACAGCATGGCGATCATGAGGTCCGCCTGAATCTTCTCGCCGGTCGCCTGAACAGCGCTGACCGACTTCGGAAGATCGGCCATCGGCACCTCAACATCGGCACCGACCATTCGCTCGAAGAACTTGCGAAACGCTCCATCCTCGATGTGCCGCGCGTTGCCGCTGAGCACAACCGCGATCAGATACTGGCGCGCCAGATCGTGATCCATGCCGATGTCCACCCGCAGCACCTTGCGCCAGAGCTTCACGCGATACGCCTTGACCTTCTCGGACTCGGCAATAGTCGTGACCGACTGGTTCGTCGACGCTGGGGCACCCGCGGACTTGCTGCCGGTGCCGCCCGCGCTCTTCGCCGCCGGGGCCGACTTCGCCCCTTCAGCCTTCTCTGGTTGCGCTGCGGCCTTCTCGGCCTGGATGCGCGCGGCCACCTTCTTCATATTGCAGACGGTGTCAAAGCATTGACCGCGTTAGACCTTGCCGACTGAATCCGGCAGGCCGCTCACGGCCGCGCCGTAGTTCGTGCAGGCATGACAGGCTTTCGCCTGTTCAAGCCCGACGCCTTTCGACCCGTCAACGGCCAGTTGCACACGGGTGTTGTTGTCGCCAGCCCGCACGATCCGCACGGTCTGGAACTCATCGCGCAGGCCTGCGGCTGTCGCCTCAAGCTGCTTTTCCGTTTTGTCGTTGAAGCAGCTACGGTTCGTGCAGTTGCCCGTACCAATCGCTTCGCCAAACATCTGGGCCTGCGTGGACGAGTTGTGCGGGCATGCCGCACAATCGGTCTTGTCGAAGATTGCCGAGGCCAGCGCACAGGACGCCTGCTCAACCAGCTTGCGAACGTCCGCGACCGACCGCTTCTCAGCGACGACGACGGGCAGGACCTTGTCCTGGTTCTCTTTCGAGAGCGCCGCCAGCAGTTCAGCGTGAGCGATGTTGATCTTTCGCTCACTCAGCGCATCGAGCACCGCTTTTGAACAGTTGAGCAGGGCGAGGCGGCCGTCGAGCGTGGAGCGTGACCAGCCAATCATTTTGGCCACCACATCACGATCGCCGCCATGCAGCCCAAGAAGTTCGGCCGCGTCAACGGCTTCCTCCGCGGGCGACAGGTTGTCGCGCTGGATGTTTTCGGTGAGCGCAATACGTCGCGCCTGGACGTCGTCGACGTCCTTTACAACGATGGGCATCGCATAGTCTCCACCATGCGCGTCCCAGGCTGCACGATGACGGCGGCCACCCGCGATCACCTCGTAGTCAAAGTCGTCGAAAACGACCGGGCGGACGATGATCGGCGTATCGACACCGTGCTCGCGAATCGACTCGGTAAGTTCCGCAAGAGCCTTCGGATCAAAGTATGTCCGGGGGTTGCGGCCGAGCTTGATACGCTTGAGAGGAGCAGTAAGTTGCTGTTGCATTGCAGGTTCTCCAGAAAGGGAACCCGCCCCCGCTCGGGAGAGGTTCCCGATGGGGTCAAAGATAGCGGCCGGACTGGCCGGCGGTTGAATGCGTCAACGACGCGAAGGATTAGTCAACGAGGTGGGGACACTGCCAGATCTCGTGACCCTTGAAGCAGAACGAGCACATACCCGACGTCTCTTCTTCCGACTCCTGAGTCGCGACGCCGCCGTGCCATGCCTCTGCGAGGCGGGGTTCGTCGGCGAAGTAGACGGGCACCGGAAGTTGACTGGTTGGGCTGAAAGCAGCGTCGCGATAGCCTAAGGCCTGCGCGTCTGCCAGAACGAGCCTCAGCCGGTCGGTTGAGGGATGGGTAATGCTGGCGACTTTCGCGAGCGCGAACGCTGCACGAACATCGAGATAGGCATTTGACATACAGGTTCTCCGGAAGGGAACCTGCCCCCGTTCGGGAGTGGTTCCCGATGGGGTCTAAAGACAGATGCCGGTTAGCCGGCGATTCGATGCGTCATGGACGCGGGTGATTTGCTAAAGATACCGCCACGAAATGCTGTGAAAGCCCGGAAAGCTGCAAAAATCCATGCGTCTAAAAAAGAAAGGCCCACCGTCGTCGGGTGGGCCTTGCGTCAAAACAGCGTCAGCTGGTCAATCGTGTCGAACACGGTACGCTCCCGGGTACCGCTAGCGAGCGATTCTTCAAAAAGCTCGGCCACCGACATTGCATCGGAGACGACCGCGGCGGCCACCGGGGCGACCTCGCGCTCCAGCACTGCCACGTCGGAAGCCTCGATTTCCGGCGCCTGCGCAACATCGGTCCTGACCGCCAGCGGTTGCGGCTCGTCGGCTTCCGGGCTGCATTCAAGCGCGACAGCCTCACGAAGTAGATCCGCCTCGAGCCGCCGCCTTAGCCTGAATGTCCAGCCGCCCAGAATATGTGCCGGCGTGTACCACGTGCCCCACACCGCATCGACAGCGCATCGACAGCGCATCGACAGCGCATTGCCGTGCACGATCGTAGCCGGAACATGCAGCAGGGATAGCTGTTAGGTTGCATTCACGAGTGTCAACATGATTGCGTGATCTGGCGAATTGATGAACACTGGGCACTGCCCGAGCAGCCCATGCCTCTTTCAGAGGCGAGTAGCCCGGCGCGCCGCATTTTCTTGCGGCAGTCTCGAGGGGGCCCGTGATGCCGGTGCGCAGGTCATTCGATGCGGCGACGTTGACACGGCTTCGCGCGATGCCGATGAGCGTCGCGTTGGAGTTGCTGTCCGTCCACGCCAAGACCGACCCGACGTACCTGCCTTTGAAGGACCAGCACAGCCAACGCTGGCATGTGGCCACCGTGCGCGGTGAGTTCGAAATCCTCATCACAGGGGTCAAGTGGTTCGACACGCGAGCGCAGTCCGGTGGAGGCGGTGCGATCGATCTGGCGATGCATCTGTTGGGCCTGTCGTTCGTCGATGCGGTCACACACCTTGTCGCCAAGGAGGGCCAGCATGGTCCAGACGATTCGTAAGGCGACGCTGCCGACGCCCGCGGAAGTCATCGATCGTCTGCGTCCAGCAGCTACTCAGGCGCTTGCAATGACGCTGCGCGAACCAAGGCCAACAGGCTTTCCACTCCTGTTTACGGCGCAGGGGCTGCTGATCGAACCGGCAGTTGCCTTCCTTCATGACCACTTCGTGCGGCAAGCGCACACTGCCGACACGCTCAGAACCTATGCAGAGATTCTTTACGACTGGTTCGAAACGCTTGAGCAGAACAACATTCGGTGGGACGACGCTGACGCGGTCGACCTGGTGGCCTATCGCAATCGCATGTTGGCGCAGCCGAGTGCCCACACCGGCAGACCGTATCGCATTTCGACGATCAACCATCGGGTACGCGGTGTGCTGCGATTCTACAGCTGGGCTGTGCGAACGCATTGGCTCCCTGCTTCAACTTTGGTTGATACACCTCTCAATTTCGGAGTAGCCAGACCGCCGCGATCGGTCAGGACCTACGCAGCTCAGTCGGCCGAGCAGAGCCTGTTCATCCTGCGGCAGTTTGAGTCCCTGCCACGGCCACTCACGTCCGAGCAGGCGTGTGAACTTCTGGCCACGTTGCCGTCACCGTACGACCTGATGGCGCGTTGGCAGCTTTTCACGGGGTTACGCATCAGCGAACTGTTGAGCCTCCGAGTCCAAGACGTCATGAAATGCTCATCATCGTCAGCATCGCTGCACACGATTGAAGTAACGCGGAAGGGACGCAAGCCGGGCTACGTACTCGCGCCCACAAGCTTGCTTGATGAGACGGCGGCCTATTTGTCCGGGCTTCGACAGGCCTGGTTGTTGCGCGCACGCCGCAGAGGACGCTTCGCCGAGACTGCAGCGCTTTTCGTCAACTCGCGTGGCTCGCCCGTTGGCAAGAACGCTTACCAGCGCGTCATCAACCGCACCGGACAGGCCTGCGGATTCAGGGCGACGACGCACCTGTTGCGAGCAACCTTCGCCTGCATGCTGTTGGCTCGGCTCCAGCGGCTGGCCAGCGAGGGCGTCGCGATCAACCCACTGATGATCGTCAAAGTGCTCTTGGGGCACGAGCACATCGAGACGACGGACCGCTACCTGCGCGCCATCGCCGTGGAAGCGTTCGCGTTCAAGCAGGTTCTGGAAACGCTGTTGTCCGGAGCGCGATGACCATGGCCTCCACTCGCCGGTCGATACCCCGGAAGTTCGTAAGCGATGCAGAAGTTATTGATGTCGGTGCGTCACCCATTTCCTACGAGGCACCTCGCCTGGTACGTCGAACTGTGGTTGACTTTGGCTCGCTCGGTCTTCCCGTGGACGTCGCTCGGGCCCTTGCCGAGGCCTTCTGGTGCCACTTCGGCGCTATGGCTGGACGTTACTTCTCTACGCATTGGCACCACACAAAAGTCTTCGCTAGGTTTGTCCGCGAGTCCGCGGCAATCACGAGCCTAGCTGACATTCACGGCGGCATGTTGCTGCGCTATGTCGAGTGGTTGAACACCCAGCGCAGACCGGATGGTCAACCCTGGACCAAGGGCACCCGGGCGGGCACCTACGTCACGCTGCGCAAGATGCTGCAATGGATCGAGCGCTACCGGCCCGGCGTCATCGCGTGCATTGAATATCCCTTCAACCCGTTCCCGTGGCGCAACCGCGATGCTCAACCGTCGACCAAGATGCGCGCAACTGATCTGCGAGCGCTGCTGAGGGCCTGCGAGGCAGACATCGCTCGCATACGTGCCGACCGTGAGGCCGCAGCGGCGCAACGCATTGCCGATGCCGGCGAACCAGGAACGCTCGGCTGGCTTCTCGAAAACATTGACCGATGCGGCGTCTTGCCCCACACGCATGAACTGAGACGCCCCGGTCAGTACGCACTCCGATATGCTCTGTATCGACTCGGCGGCCGCAGACAAGTTGAGCCATACCTATATCCGCGTGCGGAGTCCCTGTTGCCGTACTACCTGGCCATCATGGTCCACGCGGCCGGCAACCCCGATCCAATCGCCGAAATCGGCCGCAACTGCCTGCAGTCCCTGCCGTTGCTCGACGACCGTCAGGCGCTCGTTTGGCTCAAGGCGCGTGCCAACAGCACCCAACGGCTCACTTTCGACAGCGCTGACCCCTTCGGTCCGCCAGCGTTTGTCAAGGAGATTCTCTCTTGGAACGAGCGACTACGGCCCCTGGCGCCGGTTGGCATGCGCGACCGACTGTTTCTATACCAAGGCCACTACGGTGTGATGGCGCTCACCAGTAACGCCGTCAAGAAGATGCTCAAGCCTTTCTGCGAGCGGCACGGCCTACCGATCTTCACGCTTGTATCGATCCGCCCCGGCGTCCTCGCAAGTTTCTATCGCGTGTCAGGCGATCTGCGCCGCGTCAAGGCCATCGCCAATCACGCGCACCTCTCTACCACCATTCGCTACGTCCAAACACCAGAGGCAGAGGCACAGCACCGCATGCGCATCGCGGCCTTGCAACAAGCCTTCATCGGGCATGTTGAACAGGTTCACTCAAACGACTCGGCGGGACGCCTGTCATCGAAGTCAGCGCGCAACAGTTCGGCCGTGCCGAGCGGCGAGGTCGTGTCGATGTTCGGCTTCAACTGCAAAGACCCCTTCGCCGGAGTTGCAACAGGCACGCGATCCGGCGAGCTGTGTACCAACTTCATGGGCTGCTTCACGTGTCCGAACGCCATCATCACGCCTGATCCGTCGACGCTGGCTCGGCTGATTCAGGCGCGCGATCACATCCGGGCTGCTTCTGCGGTACTGCATCCGGCACGCTGGCAATTCATCTACGCGCCGCAGTTGCAGATTCTCGAAGAAGACATCCTCCCTCGCTTTTCGGCTGCGGAACTGGCGGCTGCGCACTCCCTGGTGACACAGTTACCACCACTGCCAGATCTTCGGTGAGGTTCCCCAATGCGTGCTACGGAAGACCATCAGACCAGCAGCCTGATCCCGGCAAGCCAAGCTGAGGCACTTGCGCGCGATGATCGGGCGTGGTTTCTTGATTCGCTTTGGCACGACCCGGTCTGGGTCTTCAAGCCGACGAGTGCCCTTGAAGAAGGCAGGTCCATGCGCATCGACTGGCGCTTCAAGCTTCCAAGCGGCGAGCTCTTCGTGGAGCCTCGGTTTGCACAGCTATTGCACAGCTGCAAGCAGGTCGTCGCGATTATCCGCAGCCGCTCGCTGGGAACCGGCCTGGCGCAGCGAGCAACGACGACCTTCGCCTTTTTCATGCGCCTGCGCACACTTGTGCGCTGGATGGATCAGGCCGGCTACAGGCGCTTCGCCGATCTCGACGCAACGGCGCTGTTGCAGTTTCAATGCTCAATCGTGCAGCGCCCCGGGGTTCAGCGTGATGCACTTGCCCCTTCGACGGTTCGGAGCTACCTCGACGCACTCTCGTACCTTTACCGCTTTCGTGATCAGCTTGACGACGGACTGCAAATCGACCCCTTCCCAAGCCGTGACCTGCGCACGGTCATGGGCGCGCGTGGGGCCAGCGGTCGTCACTGGCCCTATACCCCTGAAGCCGTGGCGGTGCCGCTGGTCCAAGGCGCCATTGATCTGGTGACCCGCGGTTCGGCACCCATCCTCCAAGCCAGGGATATCTATACGCAGGCCATGTCCGCGTCCAATCAGCGCGGCTACCAGCTCGACACCTGCACGGTTGCGGCGACTCGCGCGTTGCGTCATGCTTGCATCGAGGTTCCTGGTCAGTCAGGCCCGATCCTATCTGTCTACGACCTCAGGCGGTCGATCGACGCGCTTTACGCGGCGTGCTTTGTTGTGATCTCTTACTTGGTTGGGCCCCGGGCAAGTGAGATCCTGCAGCTCAAGGCCGGGTGCGTGCAACGCCGCCGCGTCGGCAGCGCGGTCGACGAAGAGATCACCGTGATCGTCGGCTCCATCTTCAAGGGTCAGCCCGAGTACGCCGGGCGGCCACACGAGTGGGTCGCGCCGCCACCCGTTGTCGCCACCATCGCCGTTCTCGAAGCCTTGTCGGCTGGACATCGTGCACAGACAGGAAGCCCCAAGCTGTGGCTGCGCAGCAGCAAGAAAGCGGGTGCCACCGAATGGCAACTACCGTGTCCTGGAACACTGAAGATCATGTCGTCGATGCGCATGGCCTTGCTGCTGCAACGCTTCGCCGCGCGACTCGTGTTGCCACAGCATGATGGCAAGGCCTGGTTGCTGACCACCCATCAAGGCCGTAAGACGTTTGCACGGTTCGCCGCATTGCGCGATGGATCAGCATTGCTCGCCCTCGCCCAACATCTCGGGCACCGCGAGCGCGCTGTCACCGACAGCGGTTATGCAGGCACCGACTACCACCTCAATCGGGAGATCGAAGCTGAGGTCCTCGAGCAATCGGTCTCGGTGTGGGAACACATGCTTGTCACGCCGAGCCTGGGTGGGCGTGCCGGAGCGGAGATCATGGCCAAACGGCCACGTTTTCGGGGCACTCGGATCAAGCAGGACGTCAAAAGCTACGCCCGCTTGCTGGTGGACGCTGGTCTCGCGCTCGGAGTATGCGACTGGGGCTACTGCGTCTATCGTGAGGAGCACAGCGCCTGTCTGGGCAATGCCATCGGCCCCAACCCCGCGCGCAGGGAGCCATCGACCTGCGCGCGCTGCAAGAACTTCGCGGTTTCAGATCAGCATCGACCCTACTGGGTCGAACAGGTTCACAGGCATGAGAGGCTCCTCAACGAACCCACGTTGCCGCTACAGACGCTGCGCATCGTGCGCGAACGGATGGAAGAGGCGCGCTCACTGGTCCGTGCGATCGATGCAACCAAGGAGGCCGACGATGCCAAGCGCAAATGCTGAGCCCGCAGCCGCAACGGCCGCACAGCGGCTTCGATGGGCACTGCAAGAACTCGCGTCGCGCGAGGGCGCAGGGGTGCCGACTGCCACAGCGCTTTGCGAGCTTGCGAGGGTCTCGCGCAACGCGCTTTACCGATACCACGTTGACGTCCTACGTGAGCTTCACATACTTCAGCATCGGCGGCACCAACGTCCGGCAAATGCAGGTCAGACTTTACAGCGGCTTCGCTGCGAGAACGAGGCGCTGCAATCCCAAGTGCACAAACTCGCGGCTCTTGTAGATCACTATTTTGCGGCCTGGCAGGAGGCGAGTTCAATGCTGCAGCGGCGGGAACGAGAACTTTCTAACTTGCGCCGTGGGGTCAAGCCAACGATAGTCGCGCTGCGTGAGTAGCAAAGCAACGGCGCCCTACCGCCCGCAGCACTTTGCCTGCACTCCAGCGCATTGGCCTCACTGCAGCTTCTCCACATGTGCCCCGGTCACCCAACGCACTGGTGACGCTGTACCAACTGAACATTCGAGAACTCCACATAACAGCTGCAAATACGTCATGTGAACGCAGCAGGAGTCAATATCTATGCACGTGGCGTGCATCGCCTGCTGATAGTTGTGACCCGAGGCGAGCAAAGCGTCGGCTGCTGCGATCACCATACCGCCGGCGCCGCAAGCTGGCTCCTGCACGCGGATGAAGCCGCGGCGCTCGACCTCTGCACCGCTATCGCCCATCAGCATCATGGACATCATCCGCGACACGCTGTACGGGGTGAAAAACAGCCCCGCCCGATCATTCCCGAGCCCGAGCATCATGTAGGTTTCCCCGAGCACGTCCGTCAAGCCGCCGCTCACCACGTGAGAATCAGCTGTCGACTTGCGGACTATCGCGACGCGCTGCTCGAACGACTCCACGAGCAGGTCCAGCATCTGCGGAAACTTCGCAACTTCCTCTCGCTTGTACTTGCCGACGATATCGAGGTAACGCTTCTCGCGCGCGTCGAATTGCGTGCGATCGACGCTATTGCTGATCGCCAGTGCGCTCATCTCGACAAAGTCCGAAAAGACCGTATACAGGTGGTGGCCATGCGAAAAGGACTCGATGAGCTTCACGAGCTCCTTTTGTGCGGAGTCGGCCGTCAGGTCGTGTTTGCGTTGCGCAGACTTTCGGCTCACAGCAGATCTCCCGCTGCGCCAAGACTGGCCTGAACCGCCGCATACAGCCGGTCGAAGTCAGGTACTTCTCCCTGAGCAATCGAACGCTCGATATCAAAGCCCGCCATCTGGAAAACCGCAGCCCGATTGACCACTGGCCGCACTGATCCAGCTGCGAACTGGTCACGTGCCTTCCAGATGATGCGCGTGGCCAGCGTCTCGTACGTGCGTCGAAGCTCGTTGACCACCTGTGCGGTCGACGGCACACGCACAGCGGGGTCAGGGGTCTCGCCGAACAGGCGCTTTTCGGTCGCAGCGACAGCACTGTAGTGACGCCATGCTGCCGTCTGCGCATCAATGAATGTCTGAATGAAGTGATTGAACATGCCGGATTCCAGATAGGTTATCCGGGGTGCATCCCCATCAGGGGCGCGCCCCCGGCGGGTAAGTGAATGCTCGTGATCAGATGCCGTAGTACTGGCGCACAAGCCGGCGTCGCGCCGCAAACGGGCGACCGCAGGTGACCGAGACAGGGGCTTGAGCTACAAGATGACGCAGCGCTGCTGCGCGATAGCGGGTTGAATACCGGTTTTTTGATCTGACGATGCGTAGCAGCTCCTCTTTCGAGAGGCCATACGTCTGCCAGACCATCATGCCAAAGCGGAAGATACGATCACGGTTCATGGTGCATCCCGTCAAAGTTGGCGCGAGCACGCCCGCAACGGGTGTGAGCCCGTCGGGGTGAAAGAGGAACGCCTGTGTAAACCGGCGTTCGGTCGATGCGTCAAGGACGCGGAAGATGATCAGATGGTAGCGCCCGCACCCCAGCGCCTTTTAGCGGAATGGCATCGAATTTCATGCGGCTTTTGCCGACACAGTGCAGGCCAACCGCAGTCAAACTTATCCACAGATTTTCTGCATAACCCTGTGGATTACCACTCGCCATGTTGGCCGAACTGCACGTCCCGCCTTTCGTTCGCCTGGACGGGCCGCTTGCGGGTCACACCGAAAATCGATTTAGCCGGTTCAGACACCTAACACGGAATGCTCGACAAAACCGTATAGCTTTCGCGTCCAACACGTCATCAGCCAGACAACATGCTTCTTAACCCTCTCCCGGCCCTCGTCACGATCCTGCTAGTCGGCTGTGCAGTCTGGAATCTCCTCAGGCTCGTGGCTTCCAGATTCCACCTGCCGTCATGTGTTACGTCCCGGCCTAAATTAGGGTTGTCGTCGCGAGCTATGTGGCGTGAGATTGCGTGGGGCGTCGCGCACTAAATGAGGAATGGAATGGGCCTCGTTTAGTGCGCGA
>NZ_CAJNBO010000057.1:0-24583 GCF_905221015.1 Paraburkholderia nemoris
TTGAATTCGAGCGTGTACTGCGCCCGCTTTGCCTTGACCGTCATCGTTTCTTCTCCTTGCTTGAGTTTACACACTCAGCAAGAGATTCGTTTTTCGGGGGCAAGGTCACTCAACTATGTCAGTACGCGGAGCAACGATTCAACTTACTCCTCCGCTAACGCCAATGACGCTTCAGCCGAATCGCGAGCAGCGCAGTCGATCATTTTGTCTTTTCGTGCCGACGGTTCTTCGGAAAACACCGATTCTGGCAGGATGTCCAATTGCTTAACGATCAAATCTGCATCTGCAGGAACCCATACCCTGATTTCGAAATCGGTGACGGCGGTCTCAATGGAAATCTTCATGTCCAAAAGCAATTGCCCATCAGTCGATGTTGCCAGCGGCTGCGAAACCAACACCTCAGATCCCTTTCGCACGGCGGCGTCAACGTAGGCCGCAGGCGTGCCTAAGGCTTTTACCTGACCGCGAATTCTGATCTGGTAGAGCCCCGCGGACAATGTCAAATAGGGACCATAGAGAAGGTATCCTTGACGCCCGTCTGTCTGCACGATTTGACCGACTCGCGTACCGACTTGAGTGCCCAATCGAGCGTCGGCACCAACGTAGCGATGGCCACCATCCGGCATCCAGTCGGTCATCCACTTGCCGTTGAGCAGAACATCGAGAAGCTGTTCTGTTGACTGCGCCCACGTCAGCCACGGCATCTCGTCCGAACAAGGAGCCTTATTCGCCTTGTAAAGCGAAAGCCACTGCTCTACAGCTTCACTCAGCGCAGAAGCCTGCAATCCAGAGAAATAGTAAGCGTGTTCGCCAGCGACTTCGCAAAATACGGGAAGATCACGGGCGATAATCGGTAGCTTATGCTGCGCGGCCTCGATAAGCGGCAAGCCAAATCCTTCTCCCTCCGAGGCCGCAATAAGACAAGTAGATGCAGCGTACACTCTTTCCAGATACTGATCGCTGACGCCCTCAAGCCAGAATAACTGCTTGCCGAGTTTTGGATGATTCCTAAGGGAAGCAGCCAAACCGTCCATCACCCAACCTTGTTTGCCCACTATTACTAAGCAGACAGTTGCTCCCTTTGCCCAGAGCCGTTCAAACGCTGCCAACGTTTGAGTATGGCCCTTGCGCGGCTCGACCGTACCTACCATCAAAAAGCTGGGACGTGATGCAATCTCCCTCAATACAGACTCGGCATCCGCAGGAAGATCCTTCGAGGGCGTCGACGCAGCAATATCGCCCCCCAAGTGGAAGTAACCGACCTTGAGAGGGAGCAAGCGAGTTGGTCCGTTGATCTTTAACCAGTCCACCATCTCGTCCGCGACCGCACGACTGATACAGATGATGCCATCACAGCACGCCAAAGTTTTTAACCAATCGTGATGCAATTCAGCGGCGCCCGGCACGAAAGCCCGCGAAAGCAGAATCGGAAGCAAGTCGTAAACGACGAAATGTACCTGAACGCCCTGGTTGCGCATCTCTTGATAAAACGGCACCTGGTCACGCACCACATAGTGCTGGAGATCCAACCCAAGAAATAAATCGCCATTATCAAATTCGACGACTTCATCATTGAGAAAACAATCAGGATAACCCAGAAAACGTAGAGTGAAAGTGCGAGCGTAGCAATACCCTATCCCGGGCACTGCATGAACAGGTTCGACCCGATAGCCATCGGGAGGGTTTGTTAGCAACTCAAGCAGAACACTTCTTACCACTCGCTGAATTCCAGTTTTGCTATCACGCTGCGCCAGTTCAGAGACATCGACGAGCAATTGGCGCGTCTTTAGCTTAGGCTGGAAAGATTTCGCAAGTGCGTATGCCAATTCCTTCAATGGACCTTGAGCAACGAGTCGTGGATCAGCTTTGGCGACCCGCTCGGTCAACACGTCAAGGTTTGTTGTGGCTAACCGATATGCCCTCTCTATTTCAACGGCATATTGGTCGGTGCACAGTCGGGGTGCATGTAGCGTCTGAACAATCTCTCTTGCTGTTTCGCCCAATTGCTGGCGTTTGCTCGCACTACGCCAAAGCGTTTCGAGCGCTTGACTGAGTTGCGCGTCTTCAAACTCGTCCGGAATTTTCCACACGCTGTTGCCTGGCAGATCGACATTACTTCCGTGTGCATTCACGATGGTCGGGAGACCAAAGTTCATGCAGTCCAGTACGGCAGCCGAAGTTTCGCCACGCGATAGCGTGCGCAGCTGTACTCCCACGTCGGACGCCATCATATAACGTTTGAACGTGGCAGTATCTGCCCAGCCGGTAATACGAATACGAGCTCGTACACCGCTACTCGCAATTTTTTCAAGTAACTGGCTGCCATATTCCCCGGCATCATTTTGCCCGACAAAGACGAGCACACACTTGTCGCTTTTAGCTAGTGGAGAAGCGAGCCACGAATCAAGCAAGCGATGATTACTTTTATTTCTTCCCAACATTCCAAAGCTGCAAACTACAAATGCATCTGGATCCAAGGCGAGCTCGTTCCGCGCAGAGATCCGATCGATGTTCAGAGCGGCTACTCGCAAAAGAGGTATGATCGCCCAATCATCGGCTGAGCGCTCCCCATGCCAAAGCTCTGCGAGTTTCTTTGAACTCTCTGAATGGACGATGACTCCCAAGGCCTTCTCTATTACCCGACGATTTGCTGGATATTTCCACGCGACGCGCGAAACGTCTCCATTAAAACGATCTTTGAGTACGGGGTAGCCATATTCCTCGTACAGCGTAGACGGCCAAACGTTTCCGTTACCGGAGACAGCCCCTACGTATTCAGTGGCGTGGCCGAGGAAAAAATCATGCAGCACTACCACGCCCGGGATCTGGTCGATCAAACCAAACATATGCTTGTGAAATGGCGAATTGCCGAAATGGTAAAGCACCCTGTCGTAACGATCGGCATGCTTTTTGAACCAGTCAACGGTTCGTACCGGACAATTCGCCCTTATCCACGGATCCGAAATTGATTCCTGATCGACTACGACATCGATTTCGTAGTGGCGAGCCAGTTCAGGTAGCAATTCTGCGCTGTAATCGCTGATTCCAGTGCGCTCGGGTGGTAGTGGCGAAACATACGCCAGCTTTGGCCGATGGTTGCCTATCGAGGGTTGAGGAGCGCAAGCGCTTTGGCTGCTATGCCACGTCTCTATGGCAGACAGGGCCGCTTTTGCGCTGGAATCCCATGAAAAACTTTCTGCCTGTTTCAGCCCATGTTGTTCGAGCTCACGACGAAATTTGTCGTTAACCAGAACTTGTTCTAACTTATTGGCAATAGCGTTGTCATCATGCGGATCAAAGAGCGCGTCTTCACGGCCAAGCACCTCCGGCAGACTCGACGTCTCTGCAGCGATTACCGCACGACCACAGCACATCGCTTCCAACGCCGGCAAGCCAAAGCCCTCGTGCCAAGACGGAAAAACGAAAGCCTTGCAGAGATTGTAAAGCGCGATCAAATCTTCCTCGGGCACAAAACCTGTCAGCACAAGTTCATCGTCACCCAAGCCGACTTGCTCCGCAAGCGCCTCAAGTTCAGCACGGCTGGCCGGCTGAATTGAACATACAATCGCCAATTGATGGCGAGCGCGTAGCGCCTTGCCGATCCGCGCATAACCGCGTATCAGCCCCTCAATATTCTTACGGTGGTCAATGCCACCTGTGTACATTACAAACGGACGGTGCAGCCCGTAACGTTTGCGAAGTCCAATTTCTTTTTTTTCGCCAATTTGTTGCGGCAAAAATTGAGCGTCGGCAGCTGTCGAAATGTTAACAGCCTGTACAGCCGAAAAACCTAGACAACGGATACCTTCCTGACGTGAAGACTCCGATATCGCAAGCACCAAATTGGCACGACGCAGATGATCAATCTTATTTTCGTACCATTTTTCGACTACCGGATTTCCGAGATACAGGTCACGGTTAATCAACGGAATCAAATCGTAGAGAATGACCGCAGTCGGTACGTTATTGCTGAGACTTCCAATACTCGTGACAGCAGAATCCGTTAGACCTTCAAAAAGGCTACTAACAAGAACCATATCCGGCTTAAGGTCTGCGATGAAAGCTTCACGCACTAATTCTGCGCCTTTTCGCCTCCATTCATTGTCGGCATCAAGATTGTTAACCGGACCAGGCGCATACCAGACGCGAACGTGCGTTTGCGGCAGCAAGCCTTCAAAAGCAGCACGGATCGACTCGATGGTTTCGGGGAATTGGCCGTTGAGTACCAGGAAAACCTCATGCTGCCCAGCGTTCCGAACAATGGCCTTTGCAAGAGACAAAGTGTATCTGCCAATACCTCGGTTTTTGTTCTCCGCCTGCGCGCCTTGCAAATCAATAACGATACGCATCATTCGGCCCTCTCAGCATGAGCGTGTGCTTTTTTAAGTTGAAAATAGATAGATCTAGCACGTGGCGAAATCTGTTCGATATTCTCCGGCTCAGACGCAGGGACCGAGGTGATTTCCGCGGCTTGATGGGCGTTGTGCGACGAAATGATATCTGCTTGTCGTTGCTGAGCAATAAGGTGATGAAGACCATTGAGAGCCGCCTCCATCTGATTGAAGCGGTGACTACCCTCACTCCCGAGCACAAATAACTGATTTTCAATAATCCGGAGCTTGCGCTGCGTCGTGCGATTGCTTTCCGCGCCGCTGAGAAGCCCGAATAGCCACCCAACTAGAGGAAGCTGTGCCTTCCGATGGCGCTGGATGGCCTCATCCAGCCCCGCCAACGTAGCTGCATGTGCTTTGCCCTCCGACGAAAATCTCAATTGTTTCAAAAGCCCGATTTTTGAGAATCCCGCACGCAGTCTTCCCAGGTAATAACCCAGTCCGTCAGGATCGGGAGCCCGGCCTAATAGTGTTTTATAGGCACAGAGAACAAACGGCCGGTCGTGATGGGCCAATAGCTCGGACAGCGTGGACGCTGCAGCCGGCATAGCCGTGTCAGCCGCCTGTGTGGAGGAAAGCATGAGGGACTCGATGGATGCGTTGCTAACGTTGATCGTACTTGGCTCTGAAATGGGCGGCGGGACAGCTTGGGATGCCATGCTGTCTGCCGCCTCATTACCTGCCGCGTCAGGGGCTACCGACTGCGCAGCAACATATAAGGAGCGCTCGCTAAATGCTTCGCGAGCGATGACAGCTTGCGAAGCCGCGGCAGCCGTCGCCATTGACTCGATCGTTTCAGAGGAATTATGAGAAGCTAAGCGAGCATTCCTCTTAAAGACGCTGAGCGGGGCCAGTTTGCGCAGTGGTGCCGTCATGCGCCACGTAAGTGAGGCATGTGTCGTTGCCAAACTCTCCTGGACGTGCGCGAGAGATTGGCGCAGCCGTAAACTGGTTTCCTGCTCTTCCAGCATCTCGGCTTTGAGACGCGCCTCCGCAATGGCGCATGCGTCGAGCAGGCGGCTGCGCTCACCAACCGCAGCACTGAGCTCGGCATCATGTCGTTGCGTCTGCAATTCCTGGGCGAAGTGGAGTGCCTGCGCCTCACTTCGCAGATCGGCTATTTCTTTGCGGAGCGCTCTTTCAAGTAGCGTCCACTCCTGCGCCTGTCGGCGGGCAGCCTCTTGCGCAGCTTGGTGTTCCTGGATTAGGGCACGCTCGCTCTCAACGTGCTGGCGTCGTAGCGCGCTATCTTGATCGCCATGGCTGCGCACCAATTCGACCCTTTCCCGGGCTGCTTGTTGCTGGATCCCCAACAATTGCGCGGATATCTCCCGCTCACGCGTTACCTGATCACGCAGAATGTGTTCGAGCACCTGCCTCGACTGGCTGCATTGCTCTGAGTGCTCGCGGCGCAGTGCCCGTTCTTGTTCCAAGTGGCTGCGGGCCAATTCGGCCTTTTCTTGCTCGGCTTGCTGCTGGGTCGCCAACAATTGTGCGGCGACATCTCGCTCGCGCTGGGCCACTGCATTCAAAAGTTTTTCCAGCCGCGCTTGTACCTGTTCCGCTTGCTCGGACAATGCCCGCTCCCGCTTCTCCCGGTCTTGCTGCATTTGGCGAAGGTCGTCTTGCTCGACTTTCAATCGTTGATGGAGCACGTTTTCGCGATCGATGTGTTGACGGCGTAATTCGCACTCTTGTTCGATGTGGCTTCGCGCCTGCTCACTTCTCTCTTGAGCCGCTTGATGTTGAATCGCCGACAGATGCGCAGCAATCTCTTGCTCACGCTTTACCCAATTCTGTTCGTGCTCGGCTTGCACCTTCTGCAGCGAGGCGAGATTCAGATTGAGGCCTTCAATCTCACTGTTTCTGGACTGCTTCTGCCGTTCGATTTGAGCAAGAGCATCACTAACTTTCTCTTGACTGCGCTGCTCAATCAATTGATGAAAGGACGCAGTGGATGAACCATTGAGGGCGAATCCGTCGAAAACATTTGGAGGCGCCCGGAACGCGTCCTTGAGCTCTGGATGCGCGTCCGATACGTAATAGCGATTCACTCCGTCGAAATAGACCGGAACATAGCCATAGGAGACCAGTGTTGCCTCCCAGGCTTCATGCGATTCAGTCTGAGTCAAGGGAAGCGTGCTTTCAACGACGACAATCCACGGGCGAACCTTAGAGCCCCCCCAACTGGATAGCACTTCGCGCTCAAGCCCTTCTACATCAATCTTGAGCCAATGTATTTCAGCCCCCGTCGTCGTTTCAAGAATCGCCGACAAGGTAATGCAAGGCACGACAATTTCGTGGACATCAAACCCGCGTTCGCGATGTTGCGCCGCTATGCCGGCGTCTCCGGTCGAAATTCCGGTACCGGGAATTTCAAAAAAACGCAACGTACCCGGAGAACTCCCAATAGCCGCCTGAATAACCGTGTCGCCAAGCCGTTGTTGCCTCAACAATTCAGCATAGTGCGGCGTTGGTTCGACGTGAATACCACGCCAGCCGCGCTCATGAAACGCAAGGCTAACAGAATCGACAATCGGGTCCTGAGCACCAATATCTATGTACGAGCCGCCTTCGATGTGCCCAAGGGCGCGCCAGATCATGACGTCTTCGAAATTCTGGGCGTAAGAAGTAATGCTCACGTTATAACTTCCGGGTCAAAGGCTGGGCAAGTTCAAGTGCTAGGTGCGTCGGGTTTCATGATGAAAACGACATACGATCAAGCAGGTACTCGCTTGACCGCAACGGCCGCGCGTGTAGGAAGTGCTTGATAATTCCGCGGCAGTCGGAAAACAACGATGTCCATTTCGCTTCGAACTCAGCCCCGCTCCCGAGCGCTCCAAAATATCGATAAACCGCTATCTTCACTTCTCTCTAGACGGCTTTAATCGCGGCAACATTGGCGCGTCGCGTACACCCACGACACGCTCCGGGCGATTCATTTTATATACAGCTCAACGACCCACGGCATCGCGCCAGACCAAGTGATTCACGCATCAGGGCCCCGGCCTATTCAAGGCTAACGGCACAGGAGAAGCAACAATGCACGCCCATTGAGCGCCCGCCGCCGAAGCACGCCAAGCACAACCCTCAACCGGACTTCCGACATAATGAATGCCGAATTGAAAACATTCGCACGCCTAGGATAGAGCCGCAGCAAGTTGACCAATAATCCGGTCAACATTCAAAAAATGGGCCCCGTTAGTCACTTTAATGCAGGACCTACCACGATCTATCCCCCGCCTACCTAAACGTCTGAACCCCCGTAATCACCGGATACGCCACCGAGAACACCACATTCAAGAACTTCTGCACCTCGGCGATCGGCGCATTCGACACATACAGCAGATCCTTGTTATCCATCATGAAGCTCTGCGCGACGAAGAACGAATTCGGGTCACGCAAGTTCACGCGATAAACAACCGGCACCTTACCGTCGGCGGTCGTACGCACAGGAGTATTCGGCCATGGCAACGCCTTCGCATCTTCAAGACGGAAGATAAACACGCCCTGAGCATCCGAGCGGGAATCTTGCAGACCGCCGGCGCGCGCCAATGCTTGAGCAAGTGTGATCCCCTGCGCCTCGAAATTGATTTCCTCGTTCTTGCCAGTCGCGCCAAGCGATGTAAAGCTGAACGGCTGGAACAGCGCCGTCACCACATCGCCCGCGCGCAGCGGCACGTTCTGGTGAGGGTCCCGAATTACCGTTTCGAGCGGCAACGAAGCCACTGTGTCACCGCGCGTCACCTGAATCGTGATCTTGTCGACGGGCTGTTTTACGCCGCCGGCCGAAGCCAATGCATCAAGCAGGCGTTCGCCGCGCGCACTCAAAGGCATCCGGTTGCTACTGGCCACATCACCCACAACCGTGACATACGAAGTCGCATTGCGCGAGAGTTTCACCAAAACTTGCGGATCGTGGGCGATATTCTTCAGGCGCGCAGTAATGTCACGCTGCAATTCATTCGGCGTACGCCCCACCGCTTTCAATTCACCCGCGAAAGGCACATTGATTTTCCCACTGCCGTCGATCGTCTGATCGGGCAGTACGGTTACGCGCGCGTTGCTGGTGCCGCCCTTCGAGTCCAATTGCGCGGCCCCGAACAGCGTGGCGGGCGGCGCCTCCCAGATCGACACTTCAATTGTGTCGCCCACACCAAGCTGCTGCTGGAACGAAGTGCTATTGCCTAACGCAGCGGAAAAATTGCCAACGCTGCGCTCGGCAAACAGCTTGCGCGCGACATCATCCGTCACGTCGACGATCTGAATGCCGGCCGGATTGGCTGGGGCTGCAGCGCTATTTATCTGCGAACTGCTAGGCCCAGACGTGGGAATACTCGAGCAACCGCTAAGCGAAAGCGCGCCAAAGGCAACCCCGGTAAAAATAACACGACGAGACAGACGCGACATTAATTGCAATAGTTGGTAAGTAATTTGAGATCGGCGCGAATTGTCTCATGCTGCAGGGCGAAATGGCGCGGTGTGAAAAAAAATCCACACTCCATCAGCCAAGAATTTCATCATAAGCACACTAATCTCCGCCTCACTGCAGACGCCAGCTAAGTGACTGCACATCAGACGGGGACTGGGGGAACTCGATTTTCTAACGAGACGAAGCGACTGGGCATGCGATCACTGTAGAAAAGCCAGACTAAAAAAATATCCTCACTAACGGCAAACGTTTGCACCGCAATGGACACTACCTCGTCTGTTTCCGTGCATGGCAATTTATCGCTGGCCATTCAACAAGCCAATACCAATCCCTACATAAAGTTCTGGTATCGGCCCAGCGTCACTGATGCGTGGCGCATGCCATGCGAGCGCGCAATTATGCGTAGAGTCGATGCGTGAGCGCCTCACCGGCATCAGCCCCGAGCGAATCCACTGCAAGGAGAATCCGCTGCAGCCCCTCTTGCGGAGTAAGCTCAGCCGTATTCAACCTCAATTCCGGTTCAATCGGAGGCTCGTAGGGCGAATCAATCCCGGTGAATTTCGGCAGCAAACCCTCTCGCGCCTTTTTATAGAGTCCCTTGACATCCCGCGCCTCAACAATCTCAAACGGCGCGTCCACATGCACCTCAAAGAATTGCCCACTCGCGAATAGCGCTCTAGCCGCGTCCCGATCCGCCCGAAACGGAGAAATCAATGAAGCAATAACGACGATGCCCGCATCGACTATCAATCGCGCAACTTCAGCAGCCCGCCGAATACTTTCGTGCCGGCTGGCATCGGAAAAGTCCAGATCGTTGTTCAAACCCCGCCGCAGATGGTCACCATCGAGGAGAAACGTACGCAGACCACGGGCCTGTAGCTCTTTCTCCAGCATGCTTGCCAGGGTCGACTTGCCGGCGCCGGACATGCCGGTAAACCAGATGACCAGCGGCCGCCGCTGCTTCATTGACGCCCGGCTGCTCCCTGCAATCTTGGTTGCCGCGGGAACAACGGTGTCGTTGTAACTAGTTTCCATCACTCTCAGATATATATATGTATTAACCGCTATCTAATGCGCATGCCGCCTAAATGGCACTTGACCCAATCGCCATGCAAAATCCAAGCCGACGATGCATCGGCGGTCTCACGCCTGATACCAACGCTGCCTGTAAAAGTCGCACTGAATTGGCTGCAACCCGCACCACAGCCGTGCCAACTAATGCCTTACCAAGATGTTACAAAACGTGAACGCGAATTCTCTCACGCACTCGGGTAAAATGGCTCGTTGTAAAAAAAAAGCCACACTCGAAGGACTGAAAGTCCGTACGACAGCCGAGAAAAAAGCACCTCAGTGTCAACCATCCACCTGGACGTCACGCGCCTCCTCACGCGTCTTTATGACGGGCTTTTGCCCACTGGCGTAGATCGCGTCGGTCTCCAATACATTCAAAAGTATGGCGCTCGAGCGCGCGCAATCCTTAGCGAACGCGGTTTTTCTACGGTTTTAACCGAGAGAGATTCACAGCAAACGTTTGCAATGCTGCTCTCATCGATCCGCAATAGAAACGCTATTCGTGCCTTAGTCGTACGCGCGTGCCTTAATCGCTTGCGAGAAACAAGACTTAATGGTGTGTTGTTGCATACGAGTCACAACGGGATGGAATTCGGACGCTATTACCGGGCGATGGCAAAGCGTCAAGTTCGCCCCGTATTCATGGTTCACGATTTAATCCCGTTGACCCATGCCGAATATTGCCGCCCGGGAGTCGATGCAACGCACCGGCACCGCATGCACACAGCGCTGAGGCACGCGAGCGGCCTGATCGCCAATTCGCAAGCCACGCTCGACTCGCTCGCGGTCGAAGCCGAACGCGCCGGTCTCAAGCTCCCGCCGAGCGTAGTCGCACGCCTCGCCTCAGGTGTCACCGAACGCCCACTGGTAGAGCGCCCGCTGCCCTCACCCTACTTCGTGATGCTCGGCACGATCGAGCCGCGCAAGAACCACTGGTTCATCCTGCATGTGTGGCGGCGTATCGTCGAACAACTCGGCGCAGCCGCACCGAAGCTGGTTGTAATCGGCCGGCGCGGCTGGGAATGCGAAAATGTCGTCGATATGCTGGAGCGCTGCGAAAGCCTCAAAGGCGTCGTGATAGAAGAAGCGCACTGCTCCGACGAGCAGCTTCATGCTTATCTCCAACACGCTCAGGCGCTACTGTTCCCGTCCTTCGTCGAGGGATACGGCATGCCGCTCGCCGAAGCGCTCGCACTCAAGGTGCCGGTGCTCGCCAGCGACCTCGACGTTTTCCGTGAAGTCGCCGACGACATTCCGGACTATCTCGACCCACTCGACGGTCCCGGCTGGCTCGCCAGCATCCAGGCCTATGCCCAGGCCAACAGCCCGGCGCGCGAAGCACAATTGACACGCATCGAACGCTTTTGCGAACCGACATGGGCGGAGCATTTCGAGCATGTCGACGGCTTTCTTGAGACGCTGCGTTAGATGAGAGAGCGTTCGGAACATCTATGGATCGATCGATGGTCCGGGCGCCTCGCTTTGCGCCTCGCCCGCGTCTGCGGTAAGGGCGTCAGCGTCGCGTGGCCTGGGCCGGTCTGGTCGCGAGGCGTATCCGGTACGCCCCTGTTGTCGTGGTTCACGGTCCCGGTAACCGATGCTAACGCTGATGCTTTCGCTGTCGCGATCAATTCGGCACTCACCGTCGCGCTCAAACACAATCTGAGCGCCGGCGCCCCTCCCGAAGTCGAGCGACTGATGCAAAGGTTCGTGCGCAGCCATGCCTCGACAAAGCGTCGAACGCAATCCGGCTGTCCCGCGGCGTTACTCGAGATCAAGCGCCTAACCCGCGTCATGCTGATTGACGAGCGCGCCCGTTCTTATGAACTCGGCGCAATAGCAGCTCGAAACTCCCGTCGAGCCTTCGTGCGGATGGTGCAAGCCGCGCGGTCCGCCCACCCTCAAGCCGAATTCTGGATCGCCCGATCGGATGACAACGGCGCCGGGCGCTGGCTTTCTTCATCGGTTGACGGTATGCCGCCCGGCGTCCGGTGGCTGGCCGATCACGAATCGCTGTGCGCCGCATTGCCTCATGTCGATCACGTCTACACGTTGGGCGCCTCGGAAGGCATGCATGCGCTTCTTGCCGGCGTGCCGGTACATGTATTCGGCGCGCCCTATTACGCAGGCTGGGGATTGACCGACGACGACCTGCACTTGCCGAACCGCAGCGCACGGCCCACACTCACCGCACTATTCGACGTGGTCTTCCTGCGCTTCACGCGCTATCTGAATCCGTTCACGCACACTCCAGGCACGCTCGACGATCTGCTCGACAGTATCGAGCTGCAGCGGACAATCGAGCATCGTTTCGCAGATTTGCAGCACGTAGCAGGGATACGCTTTCAATGGTGGAAGCGTCCGTTTGCGACTCCGTACGTAAGCGCCGGCGGCGCTACGCTACGCTGGACGCGCGAGCCGCAATCCGTGCAGACGAACGAATGCGCAGTACTGTGGGGCGCGCGCAGCGCGGAAGGTCTTGCGCCCGAGGTTCGCTACGTCAGGATCGAAGACGGTTTCTTTCATTCGACAGGCCTTGGCTCCGACATGATCGCGCCGCGCAGTCAGGTGATCGACCGCCGCGGCCTCTATTTCGACGCGAGCCAGCCGAGTGATCTCAGTGTGCTGCTCAACGAAACCGAGTTCAGCGCACCCGAACTGGCACGCGCCGCGGCGCTGCGCGGGCTGGTTGTCAGGCTCGGCGTCACCAAGTACAACCTGGGCCGACGTCGCCCTGCGTGGGCCGCACCGGAAGGCAAACAAGTCGTACTGGTCCCGGGCCAGGTCGCCGACGATGCGTCAATCCGTCTCGGCACACGCGCCATCGGCACGGCCGACGCGCTGCTGCGCGAAGTACGCAGGCTGCGTCCCGACGCTTTCGTGGTCTACAAGCCGCATCCGGACGTGCTGTCGGGTAATCGCAATGGACTGATCGACGCGCAGCAACTCGCGGACATGGTCGATACGGAAGCGGACTTGCTGTCGCTCGTCGACGTAGCGGACGAAGTTCACACACTCTCGTCGCTCGCAGGCTTCGACGCGTTGTTACGCGGCAAAGCGGTCTTCACGTACGGGCTGCCTTTCTATGCGGGCTGGGGACTCACGCACGACGCACTCGCACCGGTGCCATGGCGGCATCGCACGCTAACGCTGGACATGTTATGCGCGGGCGTGCTGCTACGTTACCCGCTCTACTGGGACTGGCGCACGCGTCTTTTCACGACACCGGAAGCGGTAGTCGAACAGCTCGCGCCGCAGGCCGCACGACCGCTCGAACAGGTCCGTGGCAACCGCATGCGGCCGCTGCTCAAAGCAATCCGCTGGACCCGCAACGGAATCCGTCATGCGTCATGGCGTTTCCGTCAAAGGCTCGCGCTCTAACCCCCAGCCACGCTGGCTGAAAAAATAAAAACCCCGCAAGACCTTCACCTTGCGGGGTTTTTCTCAAGCAGTGGCGTTCTTCGCTTACCGAGACATCATATGCATGCTGACGTTATGCATGATCCACAATGACCCGACGATCAGAATCACAGCCGTGAGCACCGTAAAGCCGAACGCCATGACATTCCAGCGCTGTGCCGACGACGCATTCATGTGCAGGAAGAAAATCAGATGCACGACGATTTGCACGAACGCGAGGCCAGCGATTGCAAGCAGAGCGTTCTCGCCGGTCAACGTCCCGTTGAGAACGAGACCGAAGGCCGCGGCAGTCAGGATGACGGAGAGAATGAAACCCACCGTATAGCTGCCGAAGCTGCCGTGACTTTCACCGCCGTGTCCTTCGTCCGGGTGTGCCAGGTGTGAGTGATGGCTATGGTCCATTTAGATCACGCTCGCAAGATAGACAAAGGTGAAGACGCCAATCCATACGACGTCCAGAAAGTGCCAGAACAGACTCAGGCACGTCAGGCGAATCATGTCGCGTTCGGTCAGATCGCGGTGACGCATCACCTGCACGGCGAGCACCACCATCCAGATCAGGCCGCACGTCACGTGCAAACCGTGCGTGCCGACCAGCGTGAAAAACGACGACAGGAACGCGCTGCGGCTCGGGCCCGCACCCTGTGCGATCAGGTGCGAGAACTCGCGCATTTCCAGCACGAGGAACGTGAGACCCAGCAGGAACGTCACGCCGAGCCAGAAGAGCAACACGCCCTTCCGGTTCTTGTGCGCGCCCAGCATCGCGAAGCCGTACGTGATACTGCTCAACAGCAGCATCGACGTTTCAAGCGCGACGCCCGGGATCTCGAACAGATCTTTACCGGTCGGGCCACCCGCGAACTGATGGCCCATCACCGCGAAAACGGCGAAGAGCGCGGCAAAGATGATGCAGTCGGTCATCAGGTACAGCCAGAAACCGAATACCGATTGCGACGGCACATGGTCCGGCGCGAGATGCGGTTGAACCGCAATAGTCTTCTGTAGCATCAGTCCACCTCTACCGCAATGTGGGCACCAGCGCCGGAGCGTTTTTCCTCAATCAACGCGACCGTGTCGGCCGGGATGTAATAGCCGTCGTTGTCCTGGAAGCTATAGACGATCACCGTACCGATTGCGCCGACCAGGCCGACGATCGCAAGCCACCAGATGTGCCACACACCGGCAAAGCCGAGCGCAAGCGAGAACAGACCAACCAGCAGACCCGCTGACGTATTCGACGGCATATGAATGTCGCGATACACCGGCTCTGCTTGCGGCGCTTTGCGCGACTTCATATCGGTGAACGCGTCCAGCTTGCGCACCGTCGGGATGATCGCGAAGTTGTACACCGGCGGCGGCGAGCTCATCGCCCACTCCAGCGTATGACCGTTCCACGGATCGCCCGTGACGTCGCGATTTTCCGGCAGATTGCGGTCACGGATACTGACGTACAGCTGCGCCAGCTGGCACGCAATACCGATAGCGATCAGCCCTGCGCCGAACGCGGCGAGAATCAGCCACGGATGCCATGCCGGATTGTCGTAGTGGTTCAGACGACGCGTCATGCCCATGAAGCCGAGCACGTACAGCGGCATAAACGCGACATAGAACCCGACCAGCCAGAACCAGAACGCAGCCTTGCCGAGTTTTTCATTCAGCTTGAAACCGAACGCTTTCGGGAACCAGTAGTTGAAGCCGGCCAGATAACCGAACAGTACGCCACCGATGATCACGTTGTGGAAGTGAGCGATCAGGAACAGGCTGTTGTGCAGCACGAAGTCCGCGCCCGGGATCGCCATCATCACGCCGGTCATCCCGCCGATCGTGAACGTGATCATGAAGCCGATCGTCCACAGCACGGGCGTGGTGAATTCCAGACGGCCCTTGTAGATCGTGAACAACCAGTTGAACACTTTCACGCCGGTCGGAATCGCAATCACCATCGTCGCAATACCGAAGAACGCGTTGACGTCAGCGCCCGAACCCATCGTGAAGAAGTGGTGCAGCCACACGAGGAACGACAACACCATGATCGCGCAGGTTGCCCACACCATCGTCTTGTAGCCGAACAGCGGCTTCTTGGCGAAGGTGGCCACGACTTCCGAGAAAATACCGAACGCCGGCAGGATCAGGATGTACACCTCCGGGTGACCCCATGCCCAGATCAGGTTCAGGTACAGCATAGCGTTGCCGCCGCCGTCATTCGTGAAGAAGTGCATGCCGAGGTAGCGGTCCAGACCGAGCAACGCGAGCGTCACGGTCAGGATCGGGAACGAGGCCATGATCAGCACGTTGGTGCAGAGCGCGGTCCACGTGAAGACCGGCATCTTCATCCAGGTCATGCCCGGGGCGCGCATCTTCACGATGGTCGCAAAGAAGTTCACGCCGGTGAGCAAGGTGCCGATACCGGAGAGCTGCAAACTCCACAGGTAATAGTCGACCCCGACACCCGGACTGAACTGCAACTCCGACAGCGGCGGATAAGCCAACCAGCCCGTTTGCGCGAACTCACCGATCACCAGCGACACGTTGATCAGAATCGCGCTGACCGCGGTCATCCAGAAGCTCAACGAGTTGATGAAGGGGAACGCAACGTCGCGCGCGCCGATCTGCAGCGGCACGATCAGGTTCATCAGGCCGATCATGAACGCCATCGCCATGAAGAAAATCATGATGACGCCGTGGGCCGTGAACACCTGGTCGTAGTGATGCGGCGGCAGATAGCCCGGGCTCATATAGCCGAGCGCCTGTTGCAGACGCATCATGATCGCGTCCGAGAAGCCGCGCAGGAGCATGATCATCGCCACGATGATGTACATGATGCCGAGCTTCTTATGGTCGACGGAGGTCAGCCATTCCGTCCACAGGTAGCGCCACTTGCCGAGATAGGTGACGGTGCCGAGCACGGCCAACCCGACGAGCGCCATGAAGATGCCCGCGCCCACGATGATTGGCTCGTGGTACGGAATCGCATCGAGCGTAAGTTTTCCGAACATGCGTTACCCCTTACCCTTTGGCGCACAGTTAGCGTCGTTCATGTTGTCGAGGACGTTACCGTTGTTGTATCGGGCAATGATGTTGTGAAAGAGCTTCGGATCGACCGACGAGAAGTAGCGCACCGGCTCCTTCTCCGTAGGCGCCGACATCGCGTGATAGCGGTCCATGTCGAGACGGTCGGACGAGGCGCGGACCTTGGTGACCCACGCGTTGAACTCGTCGGGCGACGTAGCGAGCGCGCGGAACTTCATGTCCGAGAAACCCTTGCCGCTGAAGTTCGCCGCGGTGCCTGCGTAGTTGCCGGCCTCGTCAGCGATCAGATGCAGACGCGTTTGCATACCCGCCATCGCGTAGATCTGGCCACCGAGTTGCGGAATGAAGAAGGAGTTCATCACCGTGTCGGACGTGATGAGGAAGTTCACCGGCGTGCCGACCGGGAACGCCAGCTGGTTCACCGATGCAATGCCGAGGTCGGGATAGATGAAGAGCCACTTCCAGTCGAGTGCGACGACTTCGACGTTGATCGGCTTGACCTGCGACTCGAGCGGCTTATACGGATCGAGCTCGTGCGTGCTCTTCCACGTCAGCACGGCGAGGAACAGAATGATCAGCGTCGGAATCGTCCAGATGGCGATTTCGATGCCGGTGGAATGCACCCATCCCGGCTTGTATTCGGCATTCCGGTTCGACGCGCGATAGCGCCATGCGAACAGCAGCGTGAGCGCGATAACCGGAACGACCACAATCAGCATGGCCCAGACCGACGTGGCAATCAGCTCACGTTCCGCCAGCCCCACACTCCCCTTCGGATTCAAAATATCGAGGTTGCTGCAACCCGAGAGCAACAACACAAGGCCGGCGGAAAGGAAACCTGCCGACCCTCGCAGCGTCTTTCCTTTCATATCCATTGCCTTTCTTCTACGACTTCAACGAACGTCATTCGACCGCTCTCCATTAGTAAGCGATCGCATAATAGGGGGTCGTCAAGGGGATATAAACACTCGTTTTCGCAACGATCTATTGCGCCGCAACACCGTGTGACATGTTGCCGCACGGCTGTGCGCACGTGAGGGTTTGCAATGCGCTATTGCGAAGTACCGGCGGAATCGCCGGGTCACAAAAGTCCTTTAAACAAGCATTAAAACGCAGTGCGACCTGAGCGGTTGCTCTGCGCGGATGCTCGAAAAGGACGTATGTATGGGTGCGAAAAAGCGCGTCCATACTGGCAACATCCTGGCAAAGGATGTTGCACCTGCGACACGCGCCTTGTTTCGATCAGCCCGGTGTGCGTGCCGCGACAGTAGCGGGCGCCGCAGCCTGCAGGTGCTCGCCACCTTCAGCCGGAACGGAGTCTGAAGGATGCAGGCTGCGTTCCGACTGCGCCAGCAGCGTGCCGACCGACGGGTCGATCGCATCGGTGAACGGCTTCGGATTGATGCCGATGGCCAGCACCAGCAACGCCATCGCGCCGAGCAGCACGAATTCGCGCTTGCCGAGGTCCTGCAGCTTCGCGACGCGTGCATTGGCAATCGCGCCGAAAATCACGCGCTTGTACATCCACAGCGTGTAGGCCGCGCTCAGGACCAGCGTGGATGCCGCGATTGCGCCGATCCAGAAATTGAAGCGGATCGCACCCATCAGCACCATGAACTCGCCGACAAAACCCGAAGTGCCCGGCAAGCCGATATTGGCCATCGAGAACAGCATCACGAACGCGGCGAAGCGCGGCATGGTATTGGCAACGCCGCCGTATTCAGCGATCGAAGCCGTCTTTGTGCGGTCGAAAAGCATGCCCGTGCACAGCAGCATCGCGCCGGACACTACGCCGTACGACAGCATCTGCACGATCGCGCCAGCCTGGCCGATGCGGTTGAAGACGAACAGGCCGAGTGTCACGAGGCCCATGTGCGCGATCGTCGAATACGCGAGCAGGCGGCGCATGTCGGTTTGCACGAGTGCCAGCAGGCTCGAATAGATCACCGCGACCAGCGACAGCGTGATCATCATCGGCGCGAAGAAATGGCTGGCTTGCGGGGCGATCGGCAACGCGAAACGCAGCAAACCGTAGCCGCCCAGCTTGAGCATGCCGATCATCACCGCGGCGCCGGTCGGGCCGTCAAGGTGGACGTCGGGCAGCCACGTATGCAGCGGCCACATCGGCACCTTCACACCGAACGCAGCAAGGAAGCCGAGGAAGATCAGCACTTGCGGCCACGTGCCGAGGCGCGTTTCACGCCACAGCGCGAGGTCGAAGCTGTGCGTCTGCGCATACAGGTAGAGCATCGACATCAGCATCATCAGCGAGCCGAGGAACGAGACGAAGAAAAACTTCACCGCGGCATATGAGCGGTTCGAATTGCCCCACGTCCCGATTAGCAGGTACAACGGAATCAGCGTCGCTTCGAACGAGATGAAGAACAGCATGCCGTCCATCGACGTGAACACGCCCTGCATGAAACCCGACAGCATCAGGAACGCGCCGAAGTATTGCGCGGTGCGCTCGGTGATCGACTCCCACGAGGCAACCACGATGATGATCGTAGTCAGCGCGGTCAACGCGACCAGCCACAACGAAATGCCATCCACGCCCACATGCCATGCGATATCGAACGTAGGCGACCAGCGAACGTTCTCGACGAACTGCATCGACGTCACGTCGTTGCGGAAATTCGACACGAGCGGAATCACCGGCAGGAAACCCGCTATCGCGCCGGTCAACGCGAGCCATCGCGTGCGGCTACGCGCCGCGTCCGATCCGGCACGCAAAACCACCAGGCCGGCGACAATAGGGATCCAGATGAGTAGGCTAAGAAGCGGAGGCAATGACATGTGTTCTGTTGAAAACTTGAAATACAAAACGCCATATCAATGCCTTCAAAAACGAAAGCATTGAAATGGATATGTAGGCTTGATTTCGCTGAAATTGACGTCGAAGCAGTGCTGCCTGCCTCACGTTTACCCGCAGTCGAATGACCAAGGGTGGGAGATTACCAAGATAAGAATACTTTTGCAGCGCAACAACGCTGCAATGCCTCTGGTAATGCTTTGTTGCCACGTCTGCCCTTGCGAAACGCCAAAAAATGTGCAGATGCACAAAGCGATTTTGTCAGGGTATACACCATGCTTTTTACATGAAGAAGCAAGCAGTTGGCGGGCGATTAGCCACTCTTGCACAACCGCTTCGACGCGACGATCGCACCGAAATAAATCATTCTGGTGCACGACACGCCATCAAAGCCGATTTCGAGCCGCCGGCGAAAATTTAGCGCGTCCACGAACAGAAAATTTTTTTGATCCGGCACTCTAAAGAAGCGCCGGCGCGAGCCCGAAAAGACCCTGTCGATCTGGGTGGCGGTTCATTATCGGACAGGTATCGGGCGATGGCTGCGCTCGCCTGCGAGCCTTACAGAACCCGAATATACTTCGGCGGTTCAGGGGCCGACGCTCATGCGTAGTACGGTAGTTCTTCGCACGCTTGGACGCCGCCCTCACCGGCCAGACTTATCGGATACCGCATGCTGCTTCGTGATGAAGGTGTCGTTCCCGCGCTCGAATGCCGTGGGCTAGGCAAGACGTATGGCGCCGGCCGCATCGTGCTGGCGCACCTCGATTTCACGCTCGCGCCGGGTGAATTCGTCGCGATCATGGGTGACTCCGGCGTCGGCAAATCGACGCTGCTCAATCTCATTGCCGGGCTCGACAGTGCGGATAGCGGCGACGTGATCATCGACGGCAGCGCAGTTTCGCGTCTGGATGACAACGCAGCAACGCGATTGCGCCGGCAAAAACTGGGCTTCGTGTTCCAGGCATTTCACGTACTGCCTCATCTGACACTCGCGCAGAATGTCGCTCTGCCGCTGCTGCTAAACGAGCTGCCCACGGCCGGCGCGCTCGATATGCTCGCAGCCGTCGGTTTGAGCGGCCGTGGCGATGATTTTCCGCGGCAACTGTCGGGCGGCGAATTGCAACGCGTCGCCATTGCGCGGGCGCTCGTGCATCGCCCGAAACTGATTCTCGCCGACGAACCCACCGGCAACCTCGATCCCGATACCGCACACGAGGTACTCGGCTTGTTCCGCACGCAAAGCAAGGCAACCGGCGCGGCCACCATCATGGTCACGCACTCGGAGGCGGCCGCGGCAGTGGCGGACCGCATTCTGATTCTGAGCGACGGCGGTTTGCACGCATCGTCGTCCGGACGTACCGCCTTTTCCGGCTCGCTCCCCGACGCTCAATCCGCTGCGCGTTCGGCCGATGATGCACGCTGATCCACACCCGCTGCAGCGAATGCGAGGTCATCGCACGCTCGCGCGTTGGCTGTTGGGCGCAGAGTGGCGCAGTCATCGCGGACGCGCACTGGTTGCGATCGCAACGATCGCGCTCGGCGTCGCGCTTGGCTACGCCGTTCAATTGATCAATAGCGCGGCATTCAATGAATTTTCGGCGGCGGCGCGCAGCCTGTCGGGCGAAGCCGATCTGCAAGTGCGCGGTGCGCAACCTTTGTTCGACGAATCCATCTATCCGCGTTTGTCGACTGAGCCCGGTGTGGCGTTGGCGAGTCCGGTACTCGCGCTCGATGTCACCGTGCCGGATCAGAGCGCCGCACTGCCGGTGCTCGGTATCGACGTCTTCAAGGCAAGCCGCATTGCGCCTGATCTGATTGGCGTTCCGTCGCCGGATCGGCCGTTCGATACGCTCGCGGCTGATACGGTGTTTCTCTCGGCGGCCGCGCAACAATGGTTGAACGTGAAGATCGGCGATGACGTGGCATTGCAAAGCGGCACGTCGATCGTGCACTTTCGCGTGGCCGGCGGTCTCGTGAGAACGCGGCCGGGTCAGCGGCTCGCGGTGATGGACATTGCCGCCGCTCAGTGGAAGTTCGGCAAGGTGGGCAAGCTGTCGCGCATCGATGTGCAACTCGAACGCGGCATCGATCGCGAACGCTTCAAGCGTGATCTGCAAGCGCAGCTCGGCAGCCGGTGGGTGATCTCCGAGACGCGCGACGCTGAAAGCCGCACCGATCGTTTGTCGCGCGCCTATCGAATCAATATGAACGTGCTCGCGCTGGTGGCGCTTTTCACTGGCGCGTTCCTCGTGTTTTCGACGCAGGCGTTGGGTGTCGTGCGGCGCCGTGCCCAGTTCGCAATGCTGCGCGTGCTTGGACTGACGCGCGGCCAGTTGCTGCGCCAGATCCTGATGGAAGGCGCCCTGCTCGGCCTGCTCGGTTCGCTGTCCGGACTCGCGCTCGGCTATGCGCTGGCGAGCGGCGCGTTGCGCTTTTTCGGCAGCGACCTGGGCGGCGGCTACTTTCCCGGCGTGCAACCGCACGTCGGTTTCGAGCCGCTCGCGACCGCACTATTTCTGATGCTTGGCATCGCCGTGTCGGTATTAGGCAGTCTTGCCCCTGCATTGGAGGCGGCCCGTGCGCAGCCTGCGGCGGCGCTTAAAGCCGGCGCCGAAGAAGGTGCACTGGCGCGGCTCGCTACGCCGTGGCCCGCGTTGACATGTCTGCTGGTTGCCGCGGCGCTCACGCAGGTGCCGCCGCTGTTCGATGCGCCTATTGGCGGCTATCTGGCTGTTGCGCTGTTGCTGGTCGGCGGGATTGCGCTGATGCCACGCGTAACCGCTTTGATCTTTGGTGCAGCGAGCCGTGCTCTCGGCGCGCGGCGTCGGGCCGGCGCGGCGAGCACGTTGGCACTGGCGCGTCTCACGAATGCACCAGGCCATGCATCGATCGCGATGGGCGGCGTGCTGTCGAGCTTCGCGCTGATCGTCGCGATGGCGATCATGGTGGCCAGCTTCCGCGTTTCTGTCGAAGACTGGTTGGGCCACCTGCTCTCGGCCGATCTGTACGTTCGCGTGGCGCCAAACGGCGACACCGGTGGTTTGCGCCCCGACGAACAGACTCTGCTGCGTGCCGTGCCGGGCATCAAGACGGCGGCGTTTGCCCGCACCTCGCATCTCACGCTCGATCCTGCACGGCCGGACGTCGCCGTGCTCGCCCGTGAAATCGACGCCGCCGATCCTGGTGCGAATCTGCAGATGACTGGAGCAACGCTGCCTCCTTCCGCGTTGCATGAGGGCGAGACACCTGTTTGGGTATCCGAAGCAATGGTCGATCTGTATGGATACAAACTCGGCCAGCGCGTGCAGTTGCCGCTCGGCGAGCGCGGCCACGTGTTCGTTGTGGCCGGCGTATGGCGTGATTACGTGCGGCAGACCGGTGCGATTCAGATACGGCTTGCGGATTACCGGCGCCTAACTGCCGACACAGGCGCGACGGACGTGGCCGTTACCGTTCAACCGGGAACGAGTGTCGAACGTGTGATGGCCGGCCTGCGTGCGCTGCCGTTCGGCGCATCGCTGACCCTGTCGCAACCGGGTGAAATCCGTGCACGTACGCTGGTTATTTTCGATCGAAGTTTTGCCGTCACTTATCTTCTCGAAGGGGTCGCGATCGTGATCGGCCTGTTCGGCGTCGCCGCGACGTTTTCCGCGCAGACACTCGCACGGGCCCGCGAGTTCGGCATGCTGCGGCATGTGGGTGTGACCCGCTCGCAGGTTCTCGCGATTCTTGCACTCGAAGGCGGAATGCTCACCGCTTGCGGCATTGTGATGGGATTTGTTCTTGGATTCGCGATCAGTCTGATCCTGGTGTTCGTCGTCAATCCGCAGTCGTTTCATTGGAGCATGTCGCTGCACGTTCCATGGACTGTGCTCGGCACGGTGGCGTTGGTGATGCTGGCTTCGTCGTGTTCGACGGCAGTGATTGCAGGACAAGGCGCGGTGTCGGTGGATGCGGTGCGCGCGGTGAAGGAGGATTGGTGATGGGTGGGTCGTCGCGTGAGGTGGTCCCGGAGGCGACGTATAAAGCGGCGCATGGATCGACGCATCAAACGCCGTATCAAGCGATGTATCAAGTGACGTGTCGAGTGACTGCTTGCTCTTATCGAGCTGATCGCGTCCGCCTGGCGCACAGCGTTCAAGGCAGGTCATCGGCTGCGCCGCCGCGCCTGGCAAGTGCACGAAGGCTGAACGCAGCGATTCATGCGGCGTTGCTTTGCTTGGGTTTGATGGCTACCGCATCCGCGTTCGCCGCGACCCCCGAGTTCGCAGCGGTCAAGCCGGATCATCGGGTCGCCCTTCCGCAGGACACCGGCGCACATGCGGCTTTTCGCACCGAGTGGTGGTACGCAACAGGCTGGCTCACGACACCGGACAATCAGCCGCTCGGTTTCCAGATCACCTTCTTTCGCTCGGCAACCGGTCACGACGCAGCGGACCCGAGTGCGTTCGCACCGTCGCAATTGATCATTGCCCACGCCGCGTTAAGCGATCCCGCGCTTGGTCATCTGACGCACGATCAGCGCATTGCCCGCCAAGGCTTCGGGCTGGCGTATGCGAAGCCGGACAATACCGATGTCAAACTCGATGCATGGAAAATCGTCCGTGCCGGCGACGGTCACTACGACGTTACAGTGGACGCGAACGGATTCGCGCTGCGTCTTGCGCTGACGCCAACGCAGGCGCCTTTGGTCCAGGGCGAAGGCGGCTACTCCCGCAAAGGCCCACGGCCCGAACAGGCGAGCTATTACTACAGCGAACCGCAATTGCGCGTGACTGGCAGCGTAGTTCGACCAGTCGCGGCAGGCAGCAAATCGACGGGCGAAACGACCGTTACCGGCGCGGCGTGGCTCGATCACGAATGGTCCAGCACGCTGCTAGATTCCGACGCTGTCGGATGGGATTGGCTCGGCGCCAACCTGACGGACGGTTCAGCCTTGATGGCTTTCAAGGTCCGCAGTCGCGATGGACACGCAATATGGGCACATGCCGCACTCAGAAATCGCGACGGTCAGGTGACGACGTTCGGCCGCGATCAGGTCGATTTCACTCCAGTTCGCACATGGCGCTCGCCACGGACGAACACGTCGTATCCCGTATCGATGACGGTGAAAACCGGCGCGCTTACGTGGCGCCTCGATCCGTTGATGGACGACCAGGAACTCGATTCCCGTCAGTCGACGGGCGCAGTGTATTGGGAAGGAGCAGTGCGAGTGAGCCGTGATGGCGCGGACGTTGGACGTGCGTATCTGGAGTTGACGGGGTACGCGGACGCGCTGCGGATCGGGAAGGAGTGAGCGGCGCTCCTGACCAAATTTTCAGGGCCGTAAACGCAGAAACCCCACCTTTTCGGGGTGGGGTTTCTGGTCTTGCTGGGGAGCCTGACGATTACCTACTTTCACACGGGAATCCGCACTATCATCGGCGT
>NZ_CAJNBO010000058.1:0-23901 GCF_905221015.1 Paraburkholderia nemoris
CGGGCTCGAGGCACTTTAGGCAGACGAGCTGACTGTCCATGTGGCGACAACTGATCGGGTCGGCGCCACAGGAGGGAATATACAAGTAGGCAAAAGAAAGCGGCTCAAACCGCTAATGCTAAGTGGGCACCGTGGTCTGCTTGGGGTAGTGGTGCATCTGGAATCCGTGTTCTCGCACATTCCGCGCTAGTGACAAAGGACTCATCGGCTCCCACTCCGCACTACGTGCGTCGCGGACGGGTCTGCAGGGGAAACCACGGGCTTCGGGTGCGCGCAGTGAGGGCCGTCGGCTTCGCCTCGGCGAGGCGCTCCTGCATTCACTCCGGAACCCCTCACTTCAAATGATTTGTCGGTGCCCCGCAAACACGGTCACGGCTGCGTGCCGGTGGCAGTGGCAGTCGCAGTGGCAGTCGCAGTGGCAGTCGCAGTGGCAGTGGCAGTGGCAGTGGCAGTGGCAGTGGCAGTGGCAGTGGCAGTGGCAGTGGCAGTGGCGAAGCAAAGACGAGCCACGGTCCGGTGGCGAGGCGTGAGCATTAAAACGTAGCGGTCGGTTTTATGAATGGCTCTTCGGCGCGCGTAGCGCCGCCGGAAGTATGACGCCCTTGTCACAAGCTTATGCAGCGGCACGAACACAGATTCCAGTCGCACCACTACCCGGTGCAGACCACGGGACCCGCTTAGCAGGGGCTTCTAGCCGCTTTCTTTTGCCTACTTTTCTTTGCGGCGGCAAAGAAAAGTAGGTGCCCCCCCGCACAGGGGGAACGCTAATAGACCACTAACAAAACAAGGAAAGGCCAAAGCCCCAGGAACACGGCCAAACAAGCGCCGCCGAAGGCAAAAACCCCAAGCTATTTCCTAGCAGCCAGATCCACCTCCAATCCCCCATCCTCCCCCATCCTCACAGTCCCCTTGGAAACATCCCTCCGATATCCATAAAGATCAAACCTCATAACCCCAGGATTAGAACTATCCCGAATAAAAGTCCTGGCATTCGTGACCAACGAATTAAACATCTTCACATCCCCAGACTCGATCCACACAAAACTCTTCGCCGCCCCAACAGGCGGCCTCGCAGCAACAACGGATGCATCCCGCTTGAACTTCAAAACCAACCCCTCATCAGTCACCGTCGCACTAGCCAGCCGCCCCTGCAAAACGGGCGGCGGAAACACGGTGTACTGATCGAACACCAGTTCGTTACCCTTCAACGCCACACCCTTTCGTGTAAACGGTGTCAACGACGCCAACGGAATATCCAGCGCCCGCAATAACCCCGCCTGCGGCACGCCCAACACCTTCACCGAGGTCGGCTCATAGACGAGATGCCGCTCATCCTTAGCCACGATCGTGCCGTTCATCGTCGTCGGCAACCACACACCAGGAAAGTGATTCCACAACTTGATGCCGCCCGTCACTTCCAACTTGCCGTCCACCGGCTTCAACTGCAAATCGTTCAGCGAACGCGGCTCATAGTCGAGCAGATAGTCGTTGAACAACGCCGCCATCGCAGGCCACGGCTCGACCACTTCGCCGCCAATGATGCGAATGTCGTACTGGTCAGGATCGTCGAGGTCGACCGGTTGGCCCGGCTTCTTCGGCACCATCTGCGCATCCAGCGAACGCACATGAAAACCGATTCGACCCGATACGTAGAAGTCCACATTCTCGACGTGAATCAACGGCGCAGGTCCGGACGAGTGCCGCTCGTCGTTGATCGCGGAGCCGGGCGTTGCCATGCTCTGGCCGGCAAATGCCGCCCGTGTGCCGACCGGGATCGCGCGTGCAACCGATGCCGTCCGCAACGTCGGCGGCACGTGTTGCCAGACCTGGCGCGCCTGCGCAAGCGACGCCTGCTGCGCGCGAATGAAGCTGTCGTTAAAGCGCGCGCTCGCGCTGCCCACCTGCGTCGGCGCATCTTTCGAGGCGCTAGCTAGCGTCGGATATGACGGCAAGTGCACGTCCAAGGCGCCCGCTTCGTCGAAGGTGAAGTAGCCGGCCGCCATCTGGTCGCGGTAGTGGTACAGGTCGAGCACGAATGGCGCATTCGTATCAAGCGGGGTCAGCGCCATGTCGATGTTCATCGGCATCGAACGCATGAACTTCACGTCGCCGCCCTGCACCAGCATCCCGCGCGGTGGCATCGTCGCGGGCCAGTCGATCTTCGGCACCGTGCGGTCGTCGAGCGTGAAGCGCACACCTGCCGCACTGGTGTTGATTTGCGTGATGGTCATGCGCAACGCGGGCGGTGGCGTGAGTTTGGCCACCTGCATTACGACGTCGTCGCCGTCGAGACGCGCGATCGGTGTGTCCACTTTCAACAGGTCGGCCATCTTCACGTGCGCGGCCTGCATCAGCTTGTCGGCGCCGACGCCGGCCACTTCGACGTGATCGGCATGGAACACGAGGTCGTCGGCGTTGCGCATCGACAGCGAACCGATCAGCACGATCGGCACCCACGTGTCGCGGTGCATTTCGCCCGTTATGCGCAAGGTGCCACCGTCTTTCGGCACGACACGCATATTGCGTAGCGGCGAGCCCTGGTACTGGAACAGGTAGCGATTGAAGATCGCAGTGAGCTTGGCGCTGTCGAGCGTGACGTCGCCGCGGTGAACGTTGATCGTTACGCTGGTCGGATCGTCGAACACGATCGGCTGGCCGGCGCGTGCCGGAGTCAGCGTCGCCGCCATGTCGTGAATCATGAAGCCGATGTCGCCGGTCACGCGAAAGTCGACGTCGCGCGCAAACATCAACGATCCGTCGATGCCGGAATCGCGCAGCGTCAGCGGACGGTTGCGCTTCTCGGTCATGCCGCTCGCGACTGGCACGCGTGCGGCGACGCGCTGTTCGGCAGCGAGCTGCTTGGCCTTGGCGAGTTCGAGCGAGGGGCGCGACGCGGAGGCGGGTTGATCGGCGCTCGCAACGGCGGTGCCGGTCGAAGCCGTAGCAACGCCGTTCGTGGCGTTAGCGGTGATTCCCGAACCATCCGGTTGAGATTTTGCCGTCGGCGCGCTGTCGTTGTTGCTCACAGCGTTCGCTGCGGCGCTCGTTTGTGTCGACGGTGCGGATGCGGCATCGCCGGTCGTGGAACTCGCGTCGGCGCACGCGGACATCAGCAGTGCAGCCGTCACCAGCGCGGCACCGGCGCCAGCTCGCGTGCGCCACGTTTCTGCGAGCGGCGAGCGCGCCACTCGACGCGACAACATTCTTTGAAGCGGTCGCAGCGCGGGCTCCGCCTGCACGCCGTCAGCCGATGTTTCGCCCAATGCGCCTGTCTGTTTCATGATGTCTCCTCCTGAGGCCGCGGCGCGTCTTTTGCGCGTCCGGCACGGCATGGTCGGTCGCACATACGTCGGCTTTAAACACCGTGCCGACGTTGCGCGCCTTTGACCTGATTGTCTTGATTTGTCAGCGCGCTGCCGACAAGATTTCTGGAGGACGCTCACCAAACGATCAAGCGTTTGAATCGCTACAACAAGTCACGGGAAAGCCCCACACATCAGGCTTGAGCGCGCTGTACGCAAACGGGATTCAAACGGCATTCGGGGCGCGAGTTGGGCGTGGAACGAGAGACGCGTGCATTGCGCAGCGCATGACGCGCGTGTCAGGACAACAAAATGGCCGCAAATTCGAATGCGGCGCTGCAATAAAACTGCAGCGGGATGGCTGCGAGGGATGCTCAGGTTCGGCTTCGCGAAACCGGGCTTGGGCGCCCTTTCGGAGCTGTCCTTGAGTGAGCTGCAGTGATGCCGGTGAACTAGCGGTTATGCGCGACTCCGCTACGCATCGCGGCTAACCCACGCCGAGCCATTCCTGCATCACGTCCGGCCGCTTCACAAACGACGCGAGCGCATCGTCGAAGACAATTTCGCCGTGCCCCATCACCGCAACCCTGCTGGCGATGTCTTGCGCAATAACGAGCCGCTGTTCGATCAGCAGCATCGCCACGCCACGATCACGCAGCGTCCGCAGGCACTGCGCGACCTGCCCCATCAAAAGGCTGGCCAGTCCTTCGCCCGGTTCGTCGATGACCAGCAGGTCGGGGTCGCCGAGCAATGCCCGGGCAAGCGTTAGCATCTGTTGTTCGCCGCCCGACAACACGCCGGCGCGCGTGCGCTTTCTTTCGCGCAGGACGGGAAACAGTTCGTAGGCGTCGTCGAAAGTGAAGCGCGGTGCACGGCCACGAGCGCGCGGCGCCACCCCGAGTTGCAAATTCTCGTGGACGCTCAGCGTCGGAAACACGTCGCGATGCTCAGGCACGTAACCGAGCCCCAGTCGGGCGATCTCGAAGGTGCGCAGCCCGCCGAGCGCATGGCCGGCAAAACGCAACTCGCCTTCGCTGCGCACGAGGCCCATGATCGCGCGCGCCAGCGTCGAGCGTCCCGAGCCGTTGCGGCCGACCAGTGCGACGACTTCGCCAGCTTCGATCCGCAAGTTGACGCCATGCAGGGTCTGGCTCGCGCCGTACCAGGCGTTCAATTGTTGAATGTCGAGCAAGGCGGTCATGGGCGGACGCTGTCGCCAAGATAAGCGGCGCGCACGGCCGCATCCGCGCGAATCGCCGCCGGCGTGCCGGTCGCGATGATCCGGCCTTGAACCAGCACCGAAACGCGGTCGGCAATCGAGAACACGGCGTCCATGTCGTGCTCGACCATCAGCAGCGTACGGCCGGCGGTGGTCGCGCGAATCAGTTCGATGGCGCGCGCCGCTTCGGCTCGATTCATGCCGGCAGTCGGCTCGTCGAGCAGCAAGGTGTGTGCGCCGCCGGCGAGCGCAAGGCCGAGGTCGAGCGCGCGTTGTTCCGCATAGCTGAGCGTGCCGGCCTTGATATCTCTGCGCGCACTCAGCCCCACGGCTTCGAGCACCTGCTCGGCGCGCGCATCGACCGTGCGTGAGCCGCTAAAACGCTGCCACCAGCGCGTGCGGTCGCGCTCGGCCAGCATGGCCGCGCAGCGCAGGTTGTCGAATACGCTCAGACGCGCGAATACGCTAGTGGTCTGGAAGCTGCGCGCGAGACCCCGGCGCGTGATGGCGGCCGGCGCGAGACGCGTGATCTCCGCGCCGAACAGATCGATGCGCCCGGCGTTCGGGCGTGCGCCGCCGGCGATCAGATTGAACAGCGTCGACTTGCCCGCGCCGTTCGGCCCGATCAATGCATGACGCTCGCCGGGCTCGATCGCAAGATCGACGCCGCGCAGAATCCGCGTAGCGCCGATGCGTTTTTCGACACCGTAGACCGCGAGGGCCGGGATCATCGCGCGTCTCCGGTGATCGGCGTAGCGATGGCGCGCACGGCAAGACGTGCTTGCGCACGATGCGCATAGTGCGCGGCAAGTGCGCCTGGCGCGGCCAGCATGAACACCACGACGCCGAGCCAGAGATGCGGCGAGGCCGGCTCCAGCGGCACGCCGATGACGCTGAACGCCGCGCCATCGGCCGCGCCGAATTGCGCGGCATAAGCCCACTGCACCGCGAGCACGATGGCCAGCGTCCATAACACCGCTGAGGCCGCGCCCCATAGATACGCCTTACCGCACACGCGCCAACCGTAAGCGGCAACACGTGCCGTGTGCCGCTGCATGAAGCCCGCCAGTCCATCCGGCGACGCCACCACGATGACGATAAAGAACAGTCCCAGGTAGAACAGCCAGGCCCGCGTCACGCTCGCCACCGCGACGCTGAAAAACGTCAGCACGATCGCGCCCGCGACCGGCCCGAAAAAAGCGCCTGTGCCGCCGATCACCGTCGCGATCAGCACGGCGCCCGAGCGCATCATGCCGACGCTTTCCGTCGACACCAGTTCGACATTGATCAGCCCCAGGGTGCCTGCTATACCCGCAAAAAACGCCGACATCACCACCACGCTATAGCGGATGCGGCGCGGATAGCAGCCGATCGCGGCCGCGCGCGCCGGGTTGTCGCGCACGGCGTTGGCGAGCCGCATAAACGGAGTGCGCGACAACACGAACATGGCCACGCTCGCCAGCACGCACCACAGTGCGATCAGCGCATAGGCCCCGCGCGCCGGGCCGAAACTCCAGCTTGCGAGCATCGGCCCACTCGCGCGATCGATCGGCACGCCGGCCTCGCCGCCGAACCAGTCGGGCAGCGTCCACGCGGCTGCGGCGACGAGCTCGCCGATGCCGAGCGTGATCATCGCGAAGGCCGTCCCTGCACGCCGGGTCGACACGAAACCGAACAGCACGCCGCACAATGCGCCGCCGATGCCACCGATCAACGGCAGCAGTACCAACGGCACACCGATGCGATTGAACACTTGCGCCGCGATGAGTGCGCCGAGGCCGGAATAGGCGGCATGACCGAAAGAAAGCAAACCCGTTTCGCCGAGCAGCAGGTTGTACGAGAGCGCGAATACGATCATCGTCGCGGTTTGCGCGAGATAGGCGAGGAGCCAACTTTGCGGCCAGACAAAGGGCGGCACGGCGAGGAACAGAACAAGCGCGAGCCATGGCGCGAACCTGCGTAACATCGAGCGCGGCTTGAGTGCCGGCACAACAAACTTTTCGGGTGGCTCACGCATGATCGTCACGCCGTCCGAACAGTCCACGCGGGCGCAGCGCCAGCATCGCGACTAGCAGCAGATAGGGAATCAACGGGGCGAGTTGCGCGAGCGTCAGCGTGTCCCATGCGTCCGGCAGCACGCCTCCGAATACGGCTGTGAGATCGCCCAACGACACGTCGCTCGCTACCGCGAAGGTCTGCACGCAACCGACGATCAGCGATGCCGCCAGCGCCCCGCTCAACGAGCCGAGGCCGCCGATCACGACCACCACGAAGACGATCGAGCCGAGCGACTCCGCCATCGACGGTTCGATCACGAAGAGCGGCGCGCCGATCACGCCGGCCAAAGCGGCGAGCGCCGTGCCCGCCGCGAACACGCCGGTGAACACGCGCGGCACGTTGTGGCCAAGCGCCTCGACAGCGCTCGCATGCGTGAGCGCGGCACGAACGATCAGCCCCGCCTTCGATACGCGCAACACCGCGTAGAGCACCGCCAGCATCGCCAGCGACACCGCCATCATGAAGGCACGATAGCGTGCGAAGGCCGCGCCGTAGAGGGTGAACAACGGTCCGTCGAGCACGGCCGGAACAGTCGCGCCAAGCGGACTCAAACCCCAGCCGAGCTTGACCAGTTCACCGAGCAGATACGCGGCTCCGAAAGTCAGCAGCAACTCGGGGAGATGACCGTGCACACGCACGCGGCGTAGCAGCCAGCGCTCCAACGCCGCGCCGATCAAGCCGACGATCAGCGGCGCGATCACGAGTGCACTCCAGAAACCCGCATGCGCCGCCACCGAAAAACCGACGTACGCGCCGAGCATATAGAAGCTCGCGTGCGCGAAATTCAGCACGCCGAGCATGCTGAAAATCAGCGTCAAACCTGCTGACAGCATAAACAGCAGCAGGCCGTAACTGACCCCATTCAGCAGGTTGATGACGAACGACTGCACGCGCCTATTCCGCCTGCACAGCGACGGTCAGCGGTTCGAGCGCCGCGCGCAAGTCGGCGGGCAAACTCACCGGGCGACGCGTGACGCGATCCACATACACGTGCACGAAATGCCCTTGGGCAGCGGGTTGATCTTCACCCGCCTTGAAGAGGCCCACTTCGTAGCGCACGCTCGAGGTGCCGAGCCGCACGACGCGCAAGCCCGCTTCGACGCGCTCGGGAAACACCAGCGGCGCGAAGTAATTGCAATGCGTCTCGACCACGAGGCCGATCGTCGCGCCATGCTCGAAATCGAGCACGCCGGCGCGGATCAAATACTCGTTCACCACCGTGTCGAAGTAGCTGTAATAGACGACGTTGTTGACGTGGCCATAGACGTCGTTATCCATCCAGCGTGAGGTGATCGGCAGAAAATGCGGGTAGGCGCTGCGCGTGGCCGGTGCGGGTTTGTTCATCGCTTACTGCCCCGGTTTTTCGACGAACTCGAACGGCAAGCCGCGCCGCCGCATCCAATCGCCGAGCGCCTGACCGGTGCCCGCACGCCACGGACGCAGTTTGGCCGGCTCGACCAGCCGGTATTCGAGCAATTCCGGCGACAGCGCGACCGTGCCGTACGCCTTCACGTGATACGCGATGATCAGTTCGTTTTTGCGGATGAATTCGTACACGCCGATCAATTCGACTGTCTCAGCGTGCAGCGAGGTTTCTTCCAGCACTTCGCGGGCAATGCCCTCTTCCGGGGTTTCGCCGTTTTCCAGAAAACCGGTGATCAGCGCGAACATGCCCTCCGGCCAGGCGGCATTGCGCGCGAGCAGGATCTTGCCCTCGTATTCGACGATCGCGGCCACCACTGGCAGCGGATTGTTCCAGTGGACATAGCCGCATTCTGTATCAGGGCAGATCTGGCGGATCCGGCCGCCTTCGTGTTCGGCATCGGCGCGCTCGATCAAGGGCGTAGCGCAGCGCGGACAAAATCGGTGTTCGGTCATGGCGAGTGGGTCGTCTCTTATGGTTTGTGTGCAGCGTTGTTCAGTGTTGAATGTCGTGCTGCGGCGGATTCAGCAACGCGTGCGCGATGCTGTTTGTACGCCTCGTTCCTGGTTCCAGCTTCCGGTTCAAGCTCACGATGCCAGGCCGGTCGCATGCGCGCAGCCGATGCGATTTCAGGCCAGGCACAAATCGCGTACTTCCGCGGCGAAACGCTCGACCGTTTCCGGCTGCGTGTCCCAAGCGCACATCAGCCGGCAACCGCCCGCGCCGATGAACTCGTAGAACTTCCAGCCGCGCGCACGCATTGCCTTGGCGGCCTGCGCCGGCAATTGCGCAAAAACCGCGTTCGATTCTCGCGGAAACATGATGCTCACGCCGGGAATTTCCTGCAACCTCGTTTCCAGCAAGGCCGCCATTGCATTCGCATGACGCCCATTGCGCAGCCAGACGTCGTTGTCCAGCAGTCCGAGCCACGGCGCGGAGATGAAGCGCATTTTCGAGGCGAGTTGGCCGGCCTGCTTCAGACGGTAGGCGAAATCGTCGGCGAGCGAGCGGTCGAAGAACACCACAGCCTCACCGACCGGCAAACCGTTCTTGGTCCCGCCGAAGCACAGCACGTCGACGCCCGCGCGCCACGTGATCTCGGACGGATGCACGTCGAGCGCCGCGACCGCGTTCGCAAAGCGCGCGCCGTCCATGTGCACTTTCAGATGACGCCGCTTGGCGATGGCCGCGATCGCGCGCACTTCCTCGACGGTGTAGACGGTGCCTACTTCCGTCGATTGGGTCAGCGTGACAACCTTCGGCTTCGGGTAATGAATATCGGCGCGACGGGTGACGACCGCTTCGATCGCATCCGGCGTGAGCTTGCCGCCAACGCCCGGCGCGGTCAGCAGCTTCGAGCCGCCGGAGAAGAATTCCGGGCCGCCGCATTCATCGGTTTCGATGTGCGCGAGTTCGTGGCAGATCACCGAATGATATGACTGGCACAGCGACGCCAACGCCAGTGAATTAGCTGCCGTGCCGTTGAACACGAAAAACACTTCGCAATCGGTCTGGAACAGATCCCGCAGACGGTCGCAAACCTGGTTGGTCCAGGAGTCGTCGCCGTAAGCGGGTTCGTGGCCGCTGTTATTGGCGGCGATCAGCGCGTTGAGCGCTTCGGGACAGATGCCGGCGTAGTTGTCGGACGCGAAATGTTGCATGGCTGGCGGCGCGCCCGGCGACGGGCGCGCTGAGATGACGGGAAAGCCGTCATTTTAGTGCGCCGGGGAGTTATTTGTTTTTTGGCTAGGCATTTGCCTCGTGGGCGGTTCAGCGGGCCCAAGTGCTCTTCGCAAGGCGGGGACAAACTTGCCTTGCCTTGCCTTGCCTTGCTGGTGCTGGTGCTGGTGCTGGTGCTGGTGCTGGTGCTGGTGCTTGCGCCTGCGGGACCAGTTAACGCCGAGGAATGCGCCACCTAGGAAGACCGTTAGTTGCAGCCGCAGTCGGGCATGCGGCCACGGCCTCGCGGCATGTGCGCCACGACGATCAGGCCGACCGCGCCCAACAGTAGCGTCCCTGCCGCCAGCCACAAGGCCGGCGAAAACGACCCCGTGTGCTCGGCGATCGGCGCGGCCACCAGCGGGCCGACGATCTGCCCCACGCCGTACGCCGCCGTCGCGTAGCCCATCAGGCCGGCCGCTTCGTCGCCAAGCAGACGCCGCGCCTCACGCATCGCGAACAGGGTGATGGCCGTAAATGGCAGGCCGATCAGGATGCTGCCGAGCGAGAAACCGCCCGCGGTGGGCCAGACGATGCCGAGCGCAATACCGGCGGCTTGCAGCACGTAGCAACCGGCGAGCAGCGTGCGATTGTCCCAATGCACCGGCAGGCGCGCCGCGAGCAGCGCACCGACGATCAAGGCCGCGCCGAACATCGGCCAGAACAGATCGGGCCAGGACGAACCCGGCAGCGCGTGGCGCGCGATCACCGGCAGGAACGTCGCGGTGATGATGTAGCCGAAGCCGGGCACGCCGTAGAGCAGGATCAGCCAGAAAGCGTCGGCGCGGTGCCAGGCGTGCTTTGTAGAGGAGCGGTGACCTTCGGGCAAGGCTTGCCGGGCAGCGGTGGTTGCCCCGCCTGTGGCGCGCGTCGCGCCTCCCGGGGCGGTCCGGAACACGGGCCAAACCACGATCGAAAGCACCGCCCCGATGAGTCCGAAACCGATCCAACCGACCGTCGCGCCATAGCCGCCCGCAGCGCTGACCAGCAGACCCGTTCCGACAATGCCCATGCCCGGGCCCGTATAGATCACACCGCCCCACCCGTGCGCGCCGAGTTCGGCGAGCCGCCGCAAGCCCCACTGCGAGGCGAACACGAAGGTCCAGGCGCTGACCGCGCCGGCGACGAAGCGCACGACGGCCCACACCCAGAATTGGCTTGTTACGCCCATCGCCAGCGTCAGCAGGACTGTCGCGACAAGCCCCACGCGCACCATGCGCGCCGGCTCGACCCGCAGCGCCGCACAGGTGATCGCGCCGACGAAATAGCCCGCGTAGTTGGCCGATGCGAGCCAGCCGCCGTGCTGGATATCGATCTGCGGCTGCCCGAAGGCGCTGCCGTGAAGCATCAGCGGCAGGAGCGGCGTGAACGCAAAACGGCCGATACCGAGCACCACGGCCAAGGTGATCATGCAGGCAAGCGCCGCGCGGCGGGCGGCGTGACGTTCGGCAACGGTGTCTTGCGCTCTGGAAGCGAGATCGATCATGAGCATCACGGATTGTGGAAGCGGGCCGGCAATTGCCGGTTTGTTCAATCCATATTAGCTTGACCTTTCAATCACGAAAAATGAATAATTAGGATATCAACCATCGCCAGGAGAGAATCGTGGATCTGGCCGCCTTGACCATTTTTCGTGCTGTCGTGCGGGAAAACGGCGTGACGCGCGCCGCTGCCAAGCTCAACCGCGTGCAATCGAACGTTACGACGCGAATCAAGCAACTCGAGGAGCAACTGGGCACCGACCTGTTCATCCGTGACGGCCGGCGCCTTGTTCTGACCCCGGCCGGCGAGACACTGCTGCCCTACGCGGAGCGTTTGCTCGCGCTCGCCGACGAGGCGCGCCATGCCGTGCGCGAGGATCGTCCGAGTGGCCGCTTGCGTTTGGGCACGATGGAAAGCGTCGCGGCGACGCGTCTGCCTGGATTGCTCGCGAGTTACCACCAGCGGTGGCCGGATGTCGCACTGGAACTCGAAACCGGCACGACCGGCAAGCTGATCGAACGGGTCCGCGAATTCGAAGTGGATGCAGCGCTGGTGGCGACGCCACAGGATCCTGCCGCGCTCGGCGAATTGTTCGAGACGGTGCCGGTTTTTCGCGAAGAGCTGGTGATGCTGTCGCCGCGAGGCCATCGGCCGATTCGCGAAGTACGGGATATTGCTTTATCGACGCTGATCGCGTTCGAACGCGGCTGCGCTTACCGCGCGTATATCGAGAAGTGGTATCTGGAGCATGGCGTGAGGCCGGCTCGCGTTCTGGAACTCGGTTCGTATCATGCGATCGTAGCCTGTGTCGCCGCCGGCGCGGGGGTGGCCGTGGCGCCGCGATCCGTGCTCAATCTGCAAACGGATGCGAGCAATATCGCGGTTCATGAGCTTCCCGATATTGGTGTGATCGAGACGCTGCTCGTCTGGCGACGAGGGCATTTTTCGTCCGCGCTCAATGCGCTGCGGCAAACGCTTGTGTCGGCGGAGGATGGGGTGGAGTTGCCTGCCACTGCACCGGTAGGCGTGGCTTGAATTTTTACTTGATGCTTTGTCTGTGTGGCGGGGAACGCTAACTGCCAGCGCAATCGGCCGGGTTGATGCACGGCAAGACACGGCACGACACGCCAAGGCCAGAAACAACATGGGCCATGCGGGACGCAAAAACCACCAGCGTCCCGCATGGCCCAATCAAACCCCGAATCAAAGCTGGGCTTCGACCCAACCCTTCACGCCTGCCAGTGCCGCCGGCAGATTCGCCGGTTCGGTGCCACCCGCTTGCGCCATATCCGGCCGGCCGCCGCCCTTGCCGCCGACTTGCTGTGCAACGAAGTTGACCAGTTCACCGGCCTTGACCTTCTTGCTCGCGTCCGCCGTCACACCGGCGATCAGGCTCACCTTGCCGCCCTCGACCGAAGCCAGCACGATCGCTGCGCTCTTCAGCTTGTCCTTCAGCTTGTCGACGGTCTCGCGCAGCGTTTTCACGTCCGCGCCCTCGAGCGTTGCAGCCAGCACGTGCACGCCGGCCACTTCGATTGCCTGACCGGCAAGTTCATCGCCCTGGCTCGAAGCCATCTTCGACTTCAGTGCGCTCAGCTCCTTCTCCAGCGACTTCACCTGGTCCTGCACCTGCACGATCCGCTGCGTCAGTTCCGACGGCTGCGCCTTCAACACGGCCGCTGCCGCATTGATCCGCGCGTCGAGATCCTGCACGAAGCGCACCGCGTTGTCGCCCGTGATCGCTTCCACGCGACGGATACCTGCAGCCACGCCGCCTTCCATCACGATCTTGAAGAGTCCGATGTCGCCCGTGCGATGCACGTGCGTCCCGCCGCACAGTTCGCGCGAGAAACCGAGGTCGAGCACGCGCACTTCGTCGCCGTACTTTTCGCCGAACAGCGCCATTGCGCCGCCCTTCACCGCTTCGTCGTACGGCATCACGCGCACGATGCCCGGCGCGTTCGCCAGCACTTCCGCGTTGACGATCGCTTCGACTTGACGGATCTGCTCGTCGGTCATCGGCGAATTGTGTGCGAAGTCGAAACGGGTCTTGTCAGCATCGACCAGCGAGCCCTTCTGCTGCACGTGCGAGCCGAGTACTTCGCGCAGCGCCTTGTGCATCAGGTGGGTGGCCGAGTGATTGCGCTCGGTGCGGGCGCGACGCACTGCATCGATTTCCGCCTTCACGACGTCGCCGATTTTCAACGTGCCCTGCTCGAGCGTACCGTGATGGCCGACCACGTCCGCCTGTACCTTCAGCGTGTCGGTTACCGCAAAGCGCACGCTCGCGTTCGCCAGCACGCCCTGGTCGCCGACCTGACCGCCCGACTCCGCGTAGAACGGCGTGTGGTCGAGCACGACGACCGCCTGCTGGCCATTGCTCACTTCCTTGACCGACGCGCCGTCGACATACAGCGCGATCACTTTCGCGTCGTCGAAGATGATTTCTTCGTAGCCGTGGAACGTGGTCTTCGCGCCCGAGTATTCGAGGCCCTGCGCCATCTTGAACTTGCCCGCCGCGCGCGCCTGTTCGCGCTGACGCGCCATGGCTTCGTCGAAAGCGGCTTCGTCGACCGTCACTTCGCGCTCGCGGCAGACGTCTGCCGTCAGATCCAGCGGGAAGCCGTAGGTGTCGTGCAGCTTGAACGCGAGTTCGCCGTCGAGCGTCTTGCCGCCCTTGGCTTCCAGATCGGCCAGCGCGCTTTCGAGAATCGACATGCCGTGCTCGATGGTCTCGAAGAAGCGCTCTTCTTCCTGACGCAGCACGTCGGTCACGCGTTGCTCGGCTTCCTTCAGTTCCGGATAGGCGCCGCCCATTTGCGCGACGAGGTCCGGCACCATGCGGTGGAAGAACGAACCCTTCTTGCCCAGCTTGTAGCCGTGGCGGATCGCGCGGCGCACGATACGGCGCAGCACGTAGCCGCGGCCTTCGTTGCCCGGAATCACACCGTCGACGATCAGGAACGAGCACGCGCGGATGTGATCGGCGATCACCTTCAGCGAGTTGTTCGTCAGATCGGTCACGCCGGTTTCGCGGCCCGCGGCCTTGATGAGCGCCTGGAACAAATCGATTTCGTAGTTGCTGTGCACGTGCTGCAGAACCGCGGCGATACGCTCGAGACCCATGCCCGTGTCGACGCACTGCTTGGGCAGCGGCGTCATGTTGCCTTGGGCGTCGCGGCTGAATTGCATGAACACGAGATTCCAAATCTCGATGTAACGGTCGCCGTCTTCCTCAGGCGATCCCGGCGGGCCACCCCAGATTTCCGGACCGTGGTCGTAGAAAATTTCCGAGCAAGGGCCGCACGGCCCGACGTCGGCCATCTGCCAGAAGTTGTCAGACGCGTAGCGCGCACCTTTGTTGTCGCCGATGCGGATGATCCGTTCGACCGGCACGCCGACTTCCTTCGCCCAGATGTCGTGCGCTTCGTCGTCTTCGTGATAGACGGTGACCCACAGCTTGTCTTTCGGCAGTTGGTACACGCCCGTCAGCAATTCCCACGCGTAGTGGATCGCGTCGCGCTTGAAGTAGTCGCCGAACGAGAAGTTGCCCAGCATTTCGAAGAACGTGTGGTGACGCGCGGTGTAGCCGACGTTTTCCAGATCGTTATGCTTGCCGCCGGCGCGCACGCTGCGCTGCGCGGTCGTGGCGCGCGCATACGGACGCGATTCCGCGCCGAGGAACACATCTTTGAACTGCACCATTCCCGAATTGGTGAAGAGCAGTGTCGGGTCGTTGCCGGGCACAAGGCTCGACGAGCGAACGATCGTATGGCCCTTCGATTCGAAGAACTTGAGGAATTTCTCGCGGATTTCGGCGGCTTTCATAGCGTGCGGGGGACGGGTTTGCCAGTTCCCTGGCTGTTACCGGCGGCATCAAGGGGATGCGCCAACTGTTTGTTTCTTAAACGACTGATTATACGGGATCGGCGCCCGTGCGCGGCGGCTGCCCTGTCCCGCCCTGCTCCCGATGGCCATTCGGCCAGGTTTGGCTGGGTAGCGAGTGACATAGCAAGGCGCACCGCGCGTCCTATGCCGTTCGGCTGAGTACGCCGGCGCGCGGGAATCGCTTAAGATTGCCCCCATCCGCGGCGCCACGTGCGCGGAGTCACCAACCACAAATCTTGCATGGGGCCGGAGTAAGTGCTTTGCATGGGGCCGAGAGTAGCGCGCTAAAGCGCGAACTCTGGCCGACAGCTAAAGCGCTAACTCCGGCCGACATAGGAGACATTGAAGAATATGGGCGCTCTCAGTCATATCCGCGTGCTGGACCTCACACGCGTGCTCGCCGGGCCTTGGTGCGCGCAGACACTCGCCGATTTCGGTGCCGACGTGATCAAGATCGAACGGCCCGAAGTCGGCGACGACACGCGCCACTGGGGGCCGCCGTACCTGAAAACGCCGGAAGGCACCGACACGCGCGAGGCCGCCTACTACCTCGCGGCCAATCGCAACAAGCGCTCGGTCACCGTCGACATCGCTTCGCCCGAAGGCCAGCGGATCATCCGCGAACTGGCCGCGCAAAGCGACGTGGTGCTGGAGAACTACAAGGTCGGACAGTTGAAGAAGTACGGCCTCGATTACGCGTCGCTGAAGGAAGTAAAGCCCGATCTGATCTACTGCTCGGTGACCGGCTTTGGGCAAACCGGCCCGTATGCGCAGCGCGCCGGCTACGACTTCATCGTGCAGGGAATCGGCGGCTTCATGAGCATCACCGGCGAGCGCGAAGGCCAGCCGGGCGGCGGTCCGCAAAAGGCCGGCGTCGCGATTGCCGATCTGATGACCGGCATGTATTCGACCATCGCCGTGCTCACGGCGCTTACGCATCGCGACCGCACCGGCGAAGGCCAATACATCGACATGGCGCTGCTCGATGTGCAGGTCGCCATGCTGGCCAACATGAATTCGAATTACCTGGCGAGCGGCCAGCCGCCCGTGCGCTGGGGCAATGCGCATCCGAACATCGTGCCCTACCAGACCTTCCAGACGAGTGACGGCTGGATCATCGTCGCGGTCGGCAACGACGGCCAGTTCCGCAAGTTCGTCGAGGTGGGCGGCCGCCCCGAACTCGCCATTGACGAGCGATTCGCGACCAATCCGGCGCGCGTACGCAATCGCGATGTCCTCGTGCCGATTCTTGCCGACATGGTGCGTCTGCAGGGCAAACAACAATGGATTGCCGCCCTCGAAGCAGCCGGCGTACCGTGCGGACCGATCAACGATCTGGGCGAAGTGTTCCAGAACGAGCAGGTCGTGGCGCGTGGGTTGCAGGTCGATCTGCCGCATCCGTCGGGTGGCACGGTCAAACTGGTGCGCAATCCGATCAATATGAGCGGCACGCCGCCCGAAGCGCTGTCCCATCCGCCGACGCTCGGTGAGCACACCGACAGCATCCTGCGCGATGTGCTCGGCTACGACGAGGCACGGATTGCGGCGTTGCGGGACCAGTCGGTGATTTGAGGCCGGCTGCGTTGCGGGCGAGTGATTTGGGGCCGGCTGGGACGGTGGCGGTTTTTTGCGAAGCTGGCGACGGTGCCAGCTCACTCGCCGCCCTACACTCGCCGCCCTAATCTTTGCAAATCAGGCCATCACCGCCGCTCGCCCAATGAAGCCAGCCAGCGCCGCCCCTCGTCCCAATCGCCGAGGCCGCTGTCGGCATTGATGTGGCCGCGCGGCCCGATATCGATCCAGCGGCTGCCCCACGCGCTCGCACACGTCTGCGAAAACGGCACACCGCCGTATGGATCGTCGCTGCTCGACACGACGATGCTCGCGAACGGCAGGCGCACAAGCGGCACCGGTGCAAAGCCGCTGGCGTCCTGCGGAAAATGTGCTCCGGAGGGATCGGGCACGGCCACCAGTAATGCACCGGCCACTTTGGCCAACTGCTCAGTGCTCGCGTACTGCGACGCCCAGAAAGCGGTCGCGAGGCAGCCCAGGCTGTGCGCAGCGAACACCACCGGCGAGTCGGCTGCGGCCACTGCGGCGTCGAGCGTGCGACACCACGCATCGCGCGTCGGATGGTCCCAGTCAGGCATCTGCACGCGCACAAAGGCAGGAGCGAGCGATTCCCAGAGCGTCTGCCAGTGACCCGCGCCGGAGTTCTGGTAGCCCGGCAGCACGAGTACGTTTAGTTTTTGTCCGTTCATTGCGTTCCCCGTCGCAGTTCGTTTTTCAAGTTCGCTTTCACTCAATGCATCACACGACCCACACCCACACCTCGCGGATCAGCCGCCGGCTCGGGTGTCGTCCCTTCGACACGGATCATCTGCACGTCGCCGTTAAACGACTGCCCTTCCAGCGTGTAGCCCCTGGCTTTCAACTGATCTGCCAACTCGCCCGTAATCGGATGATACGGCTCGAAATAGATCGTCTTCGGCGGCAGCAACTGATGATGGAACCGCATCGCAGCCAAAGCATCGGCCGGCGTCATGTTGAAATCGTACAGGTTGGTCATGACCAGGAAGATCGACGTGAGGATTCGCGAGCCGCCGGGCGTACCGATCACGAGCGACACCTTGTTGTCCTTCAACAGAATGGTCGGCGTCATCGACGAAAGCGGCCTGCGCCCCGGGGCCACCGTGTTCAGGTCGTCAGCCGTGGCGCCGGACGTGCCGGCGGCAGCCGGTTTGGTGACGAAGTCGTCCATCGCGTCATTGAGCAGGAAGCCGCCGCCGTCCACCACCACGCCGGAACCGAAATCCCCGTTCAGCGTGTAGGTGTTCGACACGGCGTTACCCCACTTGTCGACCACCGAAAAATGCGTGGTTTGCGCCTTCTCCGGCGTCGCGTCGCCGAGGCCGCCTTTGACGGGCGTGGCGCCCGGCACTTCATCGGGTTTCACTTCATCGGCGCGTTGCGCGAGGTAGGCGTCGCTGGTCAGTTTGTCGACCGGCACCTTGTACGAATCGGGGTCGCCGATGTATTGCTGGCGATCGGCGAACACGCGGTCTTCGATCTGCGCGATCAGATGGATATACGGCTCGGAATTCAGCTCGAGACCTTCGAACGCCGGCTTCAAATCGGCCTTCATCTTCAGCATCTGGATCAGCCCGACGCCGCCCGAACTCGGCGGCGGCGCGGTCACGACCTGGTAGCCATTCCAGTCGGCGGTGAGCGGCTGGCGCCAGACAGCCTTGTATTGAATCAGGTCCTGCTTCGTGACCAGACCGTGGCCGTACATCTGCTGGGCGATCAGATCCGCGGTGCGGCCTTCGTAGAACTCACGCCCGCCGTCGCTGGCAATGCGCGAGAGGGTTTGCGCGAGTTCCGGCTGGCGATACATCACGCCCGCCTTCAGGTTCGAGAAGTAGGCGTCGAAATTGGTCTTGCCGGCGAAAGTCTTCGCCGCCACGTCGTGGCGCTGCTGCAACCCCTGGTCGACCTGGAAGCCGTCGGTGGCATAACGGATCGCGGGCGCCAGCACCTGCTTCCATTTCAGCTTGCCGAAGCGCTGCTGCGCTTCCCACATGCCCTCGACGGTGCCCGGCACGCCCACCGCGCGATGGCCGACGAGGCTCATACCCGGCACGAGGTTGCCTTTATCGTCGAGGTACATGTCGCGGGTCGCCTGTTGCGGCGCGCGCTCGCGATAGTCGAGAAAATACGGCTTGCCGTCCATGAACACGGTCATGAACCCGCCGCCGCCGATATTCCCCGCGTCCGGACAGGTCACGGCCAGCGTGAAGGCGATCGCCACCGCGGCGTCCACGGCGTTGCCGCCGGCGGCGAAGATCTGCTGGGCGGTGTCGGCGCTGTAGCGATCCGGCACAGCCACCGCCGACGCGTCCAGCACGGCCTTTGGCGGTGGCGTTTTCGCGAGTGCGGGGGCCGGCGCGAGGAAGCTGCCGGCGAGCGTGGCGAACACGGCCGCAGCCGTCACGATCCGTGCGAAAGACAAAGAGGCGAAAGGCGCGCGAGGCGCGTCATGCGACGGGACGGACATCCGAGAAACTCCGGGAACTAGGAGCGCCATGTTGCACGAACAGAAAGCGTCCATGCCAGGGCGGCCCAATGGGTGAGGTGCCTGCGCGCCCGGCAGCGCTCTCGCCCGGCGCTACACGGCGGGGCACAGGCAGCGCAATCCGAAACGGCTTGAGCGGGGCGCGGGTGTGCGGCGAGGCTGACTGGCTTGCGCCGCACGGCCGCAAAGCAGCGCCGGGGAAAAAATCCGTGGGCGAACATCATGTTGCCCGTGCGCGGCGCGTGGAGAGTGCGCCGCTCGCATCGTAAGTCGCCATGGACCGCGCCAACAAAACGTTTTACCTCCTGTTACAGCACATTAAACGCAGCTTGCTGGTTCTCGTCCTGCCCCCAAAAACCGCCCGAAACCGCTCAAACGTTGGCTGCGCGCCGCACTCGCCTGCCGCGAGCGAATGCGTCAGGTAGAATTGACGGATAAGTGGGCGCATTGCGCGTCCCCGACAGACTTTCACCTTCTCGCATGAATACCGAACGCAACGACGCGCCAGCGGCATCCAATTTCATCCGCAACATCATTGACGAAGACAACCGCACCGGCAAGTGGGAGCAGCGCGTCGAAACGCGCTTTCCGCCTGAGCCGAACGGCTACCTGCACATCGGTCACGCCAAGAGCATCTGCCTGAACTTCGGCGTGGCGCGCAGCTACGGCGGCGTGTGCCATCTGCGCTTTGACGATACGAATCCGGAAAAGGAAAGCGTCGAGTACGTCGACTCGATCATCGATTCCGTCCGCTGGCTCGGTTTCGAGTGGGAAAAAGGCGGCAAGGAACAGCTCTACTTCGCGAGCGACTACTACGACAAGCTGTACGAATTCGCCGAACTGCTGATCGAGCGCGGCAAGGCGTATGTGGACAGCCAGTCGGCCGAAGAAATGCGCGCGAACCGCGGCTCGGCTTCCGAAGTCGGCACGCCGTCGCGCTTCCGCGACCGTTCGGTGCAGGAAAACCTCGACCTGTTCCGCCGCATGAAAGCCGGCGAGTTCAAGGAAGGCGAGCACGTGCTGCGCGCGAAGATCGACATGTCGTCGCCGAACTTCAACATGCGCGACCCGGTCATCTACCGCATTCGCTTCGCGCATCACTACCGCACCGGCGACACATGGTGCGTGTACCCGATGTACGACTACACGCACTGCATCTCGGACGCGCTGGAAAACATCACGCATTCGCTGTGCACGCTCGAATTCGAAGACCACCGTCCGCTGTACGACTGGATTCTGAACGAGCTGGCCGAAGCCGGCATCTTCACGCGCCCGCTGCCGCAACAAATCGAGTTTTCGCGCCTGAACCTGACCTATGCGATCACCAGCAAGCGCAAGTTGCTGCAACTGGTGACCGAAGGCCATGTCGAGGGCTGGGACGATCCGCGTATGCCGACCATCGTCGGTGTGCGCCGCCGCGGTTTCACGCCGGAAGCGATCCAGTTGTTCTGCGAACGCATCGGCGTCACCAAGGTCGATTCGTGGATCGACATGAGCGTGTTCGAAGGCGCGCTGCGCGACGATCTGGACGACAAGGCGCCGCGCACTGCTGCCGTGCTCGATCCGGTCAAGCTGATCATCGACAACTTCCCTGAAGGCGTGACCGAGCCGTGCAATGCGCCGGTCCACCCGCATCATCCGGAAATGGGGGTTCGGGAGTTCCCGATTTCGCGCGAACTGTGGATCGAACGCGAGGACTACAACGAAACGCCTCCGAAGGGCTACTTCCGCCTGTTCCCGGGCAACAAGGTGCGCTTGCGCTACGGCTATGTGATCGAATGCATCGGTGCGGACAAGGACGAGAACGGCAACATCGTCGCAGTCCACTGCAACTACTTCCCGGACAGCAAATCGGGCACGGAAGGCGCGAACACCTATAAGGTCAAGGGCAATATTCACTGGGTCAGCGCGGCAGGCGCGGTCCCGGCCGAAGTGCGCATCTACGACCGTCTGTTCAAGGAACCGCAACCGGATGCCGGTGGCCGCGACTTCCTCGAAGCGCTGAATCCGGATTCGAAGCGCGTGGTCAACGCCTACCTGGAACCGGGTGCGCGCGACGCGCTGCCGGAACAGCGTTATCAGTTCGAGCGCCACGGCTATTTCGTCGCCGACCGCGTCGATTCGAAACCGGGCAAACCCGTATTCAACCGCATCGTCAGCTTGCGCGACAGTTGGGGCAAGCCGGCGTAAGCTGGAGCCACTACAGCGCGAAGCGCATCTGACGTTGCCTCACCGACGTCAAATACGGCGTGCATTTCGCGAGCGGGATGCACGCCGTTTGTTTGCATCATGTTCCATCGACAGTGACAGCGCGGCATACGTGCACGCGCGAGTCCGGGAGGCCCGATGAAAGTTGCAGCCCGTCGCGGGGAAAGTGCGTGGGACACAGCACGAGGCGCGGGTTATGCGCGTACCGCTGCTGCTACGCGCATAACCCGCGCCGCACGCGTCGCGCATAGCATGCGCTGCGCACTCGTAGCGCTGGGCGCGTTTGGCGCGGCATCGCTCGCCTGCCCCGCTTCCGCGGACGAACTCACCGGCACGCTGAAGAAAATCCACGACGATGGCGTGGTCGTGCTCGGCGTGCGAGAAGCGTCGATTCCCTTCTCTTACTTCGACGGCACGCGCACAGTCGGCTACTCGCAGGCCATCGCGCTGCAGATCGTCGACGAAATCAAGAAAACGCTCGGCCTACCGCAACTGAAGGTGCACGAAGTCACCGTGACCTCGTCGAACCGCACGCCGATGTTGCTGAACAACCAGATCGATCTGGAATGCGGCTCAACCACGCATACGGTGGAACGCGAAAACGTGGCCGCGTTTTCGAACAGCTTCTTTCAGTACGCGGTGCGCATGATCGCGCGCAAGAGCAGCGGCATTACGGATTTTCCCGACCTGGCCAGCAAGACGGTCGTGACGACCGCGGGCACCTCTGACGAGCGCCTGCTGCGCCGCCTGAACACCGAGAAGCATCTGAACATGCGCATCACGAGCGCGCGCGACCATGCGGAAGCATTCACCGCGGTCAAGGATGACCGGGCCGTGGCCTTCGTGATGGACGAGCCGATCGTGTACGGTTTCAAATCGACCGACCCGCACCCCGAAGACTTCGTGGTAACCGGCACGCCGCTCGGCTATGAGGTCTACGCTTGCATGTTCCGCAAGGGCGACGAGCCGCTGCGCACGCTCGTGAACGGGGTGATCGCACGCGGCCAGCTTGCCGGCGACGCCGAGCGTCTATACAACCAGTGGTTCACGCAGCCGATTCCGCCGCGCGGCATCAATCTGAATTTTCCGTTGTCGGAACAGAACCGCACGCTGTTCGCGCATCCGAACGACCGCGCGCTGGACTGAGCGCGTCGGCACCGCCACGTGGCAGATGCAGGTGGCGGGTGCTGCCAGTGCCACAGCCCAAACGCCTCATCCACCGCACCGCTACAGCATTCGATGCAGTTCCGCGAGTGAAAGCGTGGTTTGAAAAAGCCGTGTGAGACTGCGGCTCGCATACCGCTCGACTTCGTCCGGTGCGGTCCAGCGATATGCGTCCATTTCGGGGATCAGCGTGCCGTCGGAGCGGCGCGGAAACAGCGACGTGCAGATGCACGAAGACAGATCAAGTTCGTCGGCGCTCGCACGCGCCGCGAACAGATGCAGATCCTTGTCGCGCCGGTAGACGAACAGTCCGAGATCCTTCAAGCGCCCAGGTTCGATCACGATACCGGTCTCCTCGACCATCTCGCGCAACGCCGTGACGTGCGGCGCCTCGCCCTCTTCGCCATGCCCTTTCGGAACGTCCCAGTGCGACGTTTCGGTGGCGTGCGCGAGCAGCACCCGGCCGTCCGGGTCGAGCAGCACGACGCCGCATGAGACGACCCGCGCGCTCATCGACGCAACGCGCCGCAAGGACGCACGGCTTCAGGCTGCGCCGGCGGCAAGCCGGCGCGCATTGTCATACCCGCCCGCACGCTCAGTGCTTTTTCTGCAATTGCCAGTTGCCGCTGCCCTGTTTGCAGAACTGCGGACGCAGGTTCATCGATTGCCCTTTCGCATTCAGCACGACGCCGACATCGCGGCAGGTACGCTCGCCATCCTTCGCGGTACTGGCGAGGCTGATCGTCGCGTCGATCTTCACGCTATTGCCGGTGCCTTCGTTGACCCAGCTCACGCTTTCGCCGTCCTGCTTGTCGTTCAAGGCAGTGAACACGGCGCTCTTGATCGAGTCGACGTCGCGTTGCTTCATGTAGCTGATCGGCGTGTCGTTCAGAAAACCGAGGTTCGCCGCTTGCGCGCCGATGGCGCCGCCAAGCAGCAGGCCACCGACGGTCAGGTGAAACAGGGCACGGGGTCGCATCGACATGAAGGGTTCTCCTCGAAGAGTGGTTCGGCGGTCTCGAGCGCGCTCACGGCGGCTCGTGATCTGGACCCCAAAAGCATAGCATGTCGCCCTCGAAGTGGCCGCCCGGATGCGGCCTAGCGACGGCCTTCGACAGCGTGTAGCGGCCAGCTCCATGCTATGGGGAACGAACTGGTGCGACGAGCGCTCAGACTTTTTAGGACACGTCTCATATTTTCTTATGAAACGTCTCCTTAAGATAGGTCTGTTGCGCTGTAGCGCTGATCAAGCTGACCTTGCCCCCGAAAAACGAATCTCTTGCTGAGTGTGTAAACTCAAGCAAGGAGAAGAAACGATGACGGTCAAGGCAAAGCGGGCGCAGTACACGCTCGAATTCAAACT